>JBOHYT010000331.1:0-8966 GCA_050738055.1 Rhodanobacteraceae bacterium | reverse complement strand
AACAATGCCCGTCTCAACCCTCCGTCGGAATGCCGTACCGCTGCATCCGCCGATACAGTGCCTGGCGCGACATCCCCAGCGTACGTGCGGCTATGCTGATCACGCCGCCTGTCCTGCGCAATGCTTTCTCGACGTCGGCGCGGGGCGGATCATCGAGGCTGCGCGAAGGTGCGGGCGCGGTCACGGGCAGTCCGAGGTGCTCCGCCGAAATCTCCCTGCCACCCCCCAGCAGCTTCGCACGATCAATGGTGTTCTTCAGCTCGCGCACGTTGCCCGGCCACGCATATGCGGTCAGCACATCACGCGCATCCTCCGACAACCCCACGTCGTCACCCAGAAAATATTCGGCCAGCGGCAGGATGTCCTCCGTGCGTTCCGACAGCGGCGGCAGCGCGATCTCGATGGTGTTCAACCGGTAATACAAGTCCTCGCGAAACTTGCCATCGCGCATCATTGCCGACAGATCCGCGTTGGTCGCGCTGATCACGCGCACCTTCACCTTGCGGGTGCGGGTCGAGCCCAACCGTTCGAACTCGCCGGATTCCAGCACCCGCAGCAGCTTCATCTGCCCGGTCGCGGGCAGATTGCCGATCTCGTCGAGGAACAACGTGCCGCCGTCGGCGGCTTCGAAGCGGCCCTCACGCGCGCGGTTCGCACTGGTGAACGCGCCGGCTTCGGCGCCGAACAGTTCGGCCTCGATCAATTCGCCGGGCAGCGCACCACAGTTCACCATCACCAGCGGCTTGCGGCGCACGGTGGAATTGGCGTGCACGATCTCGGCGATGCGCTCCTTGCCTGCACCGTTCGGGCCGGTGATCAGCACGGGCACGTCGGCACGCGCAACCTGGCAGGCCAGCTCGATCACGCGCAGCATCTCGTCGGACGCGAACACGATGCCGCGCAGGTCAAAGTCGCGTTCCAGCGCGTTGCGCCGGCGCCGCCGAGTCAGACGCGCGCCCTCGGCCGCATGCGCGTTTTCGGAAAGCTCCAGCAGGTTTTCGACTGTCGCCAGCAGCTTGGTGTCATCCCACGGCTTGGACAGGTAATCGGCTGCGCCGGCCTTGACCAGTTGCACGGCGGTTTCGAGGTGTGACCAGCCGGTCAGCAGGATCACCGGCAAGTCGGGATGACGCGCGCGGATCGCGTGGAACAGCGCCACGCCTTCCTCGCCCGAGGTGGTGTCGGCGCTGAAGTTCATGTCCGCAATTACCACGTCGATGCGCCCGCGCGCCAGCAACGCCAGACCCTTGTCCGGCGTCGCGGCCGTCAGTGGGCGGATGTCGCTGAGCGACAGCAGCAGCGCCAGCGCGTCGCGCACCGCGGCTTGGTCGTCGATGATCAGTACGGTGCGCATGGCGTGTCCGTGGAAGCAGTCACGTCGAGCCCGCAATCAGTGCGATGGCTTTGGCACGCGCTTCTGCCAATTCGCCGACAGCAGCACGGCCCTTGCGCTTGGCCTTGCGAACCCTCCAATCGAGACTCTTGACCTGGTCCGCCAATGCAACGCCCTGGCGACCGCCTTCAACCCGAACCTCGAAAGGGTAGCCCTTGACGTGCGTGGTCATGGGACAGCAAAGCATCAAGCCGGTCTTGCCGTTGTATGCGGCCGGGCTGAGCACGAGTGCAGGGCGATGCCCGGCTTGTTCATGCCCGGCCTGCGGGTTGAACTGCAGCCACACGACATCGCCTGCATCGGGCACATAGCGCCCGGCCATCACCAGGATTCCTTGCCGACCGCTTCACCAAAATCGGCCTCTTCGTGCGAGTTTGCCTTGGTAATGCCGGCCAACAATTGCGTCAGGCCGTAGCCGCGGGGGCGCACGGCTTCGATCACGATGCGCCCGTCTTCGTCGCGCACGTCCACCATATCATCCAGGCTCAATCGAGCGTTTTGCAGCACGGCCGCGGGAATCCGTACGGCGGCGCTGTTCCCCCATTTCTTGACGGTCACTTGCATGGCAACAAGCCTCATGTAGATACAGTGAAGATACTAGCACCGATGACCCAAGCCCCGGCCACCGCTCGCGGGCAGGGTGCATTTGAAGCAAGAGCGATTCAGGGCAACAGTTTGCGCGCCATCCCATGCGATGCCCGAACAAGCCGATTGTCGTTCGTCCACAGCGCCGCGCAGCGATGGTGTTGGGCGCACGCCAGATGCACCGCATCGGGTGTCTTCAATCCAAAATGTGCGCGCAACTGCGCAGCCTGCAGGTACACCGGTTCGGGCATGGACAGCGATGCGAATGTCGCAAACAACTCCGCGTACTCCTGCTGCAACACCGGGTCATCCCGCTGAATGGCGCCGACGAGACACTCCATTTTTACCAGCGGGGAAAGGGCAAACCGTGCATCCCCCGCTCCGGCCATTGCGTTCCTGACCCGCTCTCGCCAACGCGGATGGCGTTCAGCAAGGTAGATCACGAGGCAAGCGTCCAGGTAAATCAATCCCATGAATTTCTGGCTTCCCTGATGTAATCGTCGATTTCCTTCGCACTCCGACGCGCGTATTCGGGCAGCGGGTGATTCTCCAGCCAGTCCAAGATGGCTTTGGCACTCCCAGCTTCCTGGTTGCGTGGACCCTTGCCGCGCACGGGCACCAGTCGTACCACCGGCTCGCCGCGATTGGCGATCACGACTTCCTCGCCGGCTTGCGCTGCCTTGATGAGCTGTGAAAGGCGGTTCTTGGCTTCCAGGATATTCGTTTGCATGACGGCCGACCCCACGATCCAAATCCGCTACTTGGCTATATCATATAGCCTTATATGGCCAGTTTCTACACCGTCCGCGTCGCGACCACCGGCGGCACGTTGGACGCTCGCAGCGCGGGAACCAGCACCGCGAGCTGACCCAGCAACCACAGCGCCACCGCGCCGACCGGCAGATACCACAACGGCAGGCGCGCCAGTTCGTAGTGCTTCATCAAGAGTAGATTCAGACCAACCGCCAGGATCACGCCCAGCACGATGCCGCCCGTGACGATGAGGAAATTCTCGGTCTGAAAGTAGCGGAGGATGTCCGCGCGCGTGGCGCCCAGCGCACGGCGGATGCCGATCGAGCGCGTGCGCTGCTGGACCCAGAAGCTCGCGAGCCCGGTGATACCGATCGCGGTGACGAACAACAATCCGAGCGCGGAGGCGATCAGCAAGTCGATCATGGTGGTATCGCGCTGGAAATATGCAGCACGAATCTGGGTGTAGGTCCGCATGTACTTCGGCTTGATGATCCGACTCCGGTCGACCTTGAGCAGCGTCGTCTTCGCTGCCTCCAGCACGCGTGCACGATCTTGCGGCGGGCTGCGCAACACATAGCGCACGCCGGCGCCATCGGGTGACTGCGGCCAGATCATGGTGTCGTAATTCTTGCCGGGGCCGTGCAAGTTGGGCGCCAACAAGGTGCCCACGACACCGACCACACGGATGATGCGATGGCCGACGTACAGCTCCTTGCCGAGTGCATGCTGCCCCGGGAACAATCGCTGTGCCAGCGCGCGGCTGATAATCGCGACTGGCGGCGTTTTCTGTCCCACCACGTATTCGTCGGGACGGAAGTCACGGCCTGCGACGAGATGCAGGCCCAAGGTCGCGATCAGGCCGGGCGAGCCGTCGTAGACGCTGGGCTCGATGCAGCTGGTGCCTTGCATCGACATGATCTGCATGGCCCGATCCAGCGCCTGCTGGCTGGGGCAGGTGCCATACGATGACTCGTTCTTGTTCAACGGCAGCGAAGAGCCCACCGCCACGACCGACTCGACACCGGGAATCGCCCGCAGTGCCGCCAGATCAGCCTGATGCTGTGCCCAGGGGTTCTTGTCCTTGCCGACGCCCTCGCTGGCGATCACAGACAACTGATCCTCGGCAAGCCCGGATGGCAGCGATACTGTGTGCAGGCGATTGGCGATCATGAAGGCGACGTTGCACACGATCGCGCAAGTGAACGCAACCTGCAACACCAACAGCGTCGCGGTGAGTTTGTGACGGCGCAGCGTGGAAAGAATCGGCCTGATTTCCATGGTGATAACTCGTATTACTTGATCGCTTGTCGCGACGGATAACGTCCGTCGCCTGATTCCTCTCCCTCCCCTTCAAGGGGAGGGCCGGGGTGGGGATGGGTTGTCCTGCACATCAACACCATCCCCATCCAAACCTTCCCCTTGAAGGGGAAGGCTTACAGCGTTTTCAACTGCAGCGCCGGTGGCACCCGACATGCGCGCCAAGCCGGCAGCAGTCCGGCCAGCACGCTCACGATGATCGCCAGCGCCACGGTGCCAACCAGCATCGATGGGTCCATCGTGGCCAAATGCGCGTAATCGTCGGGGCGTTGGCGGATGCTCCACAGGCCGAGTTGCGCGATCCCCAAGCCCAGCAACCCGCCGGCCACACCGATCAGCGCCGATTCGATCCCGAACTGCAGGAAGATGTCCCACTTGCGAGCGCCCATCGCGCGACGCACGCTGATTTCGCCACTGCGGCGCAGGAACTTGGCCAGCAGCAGCGCGACGATGTTCAACATGCTCACGCAGAGAAAACCAATCGCCAGCCAGAACTGCAGACGCACATCGTTCGGCACCAGGTTCTCGTGGCGCAGCCAACCCATCAACGTGTACAGCTTCGCATTCGTGGGCGGCCGCTGAAACCGGCCCAACGCCTTCTGCTCCGCAGAGTAACTCACCAGAAATTGTCGGTACGCGCGTACCTGAACAGACGTATCCAGTTGCACCCAGAACTGGATCCACGTCGTGCTCGGGTCGCGCATGTTGCCGTTGAAGTTCGACCATCCGGAGACGTTGCCGTTGAGCTGGAGTTTGTTGTCCAGCGCCGTCGCCAGCGGCAGGAAGAACTGGTCGGCGTCGCTGTAACGACTGGCTGAAGCATCGGCATAGAACAGCGGCTTGGGTGCCCAGTTCGTGGTCACACCGATCACCCTGTAGTCGATGTCACCCAAGTGGACGGTTGCTCCCACCACATCCGCTTTGCCGAACAATTTGCGCGCCAGCGTCTCCGTCAGCACGATCACGTGCGCCCCCGCCCGATCGTCCGCCGCGGTCCAACCGCTGCCCGCGACGAAAGGCACACCAAACATCGCAAAGAAATCGGAAGTCGTGTAACGGCCGTTCACGTAGAACGGTTGCAGATCCGTCCGTTGCGGCCAAACAAGCAAGGTTCCACCCGCCATCGCCGCCTGCCGCACGGCGCGTCGCGCATGCAGCAACGCCATCGCATCCGGCCACGTCAGGTTCTGGTTCGGATTGGTACCCAGCGGATCGGTTTTGAAGTCGACCGGCAACGGATCGAGGTGCGGCGTGTACAAATGCGCGCTGCGTCCCGGCAGCGGATCCTCCGTCATCACATGCAGCACCGTAATCATGGTCATCGATGCGCCGATGCCAAGCCCGATCGCCAGCACCATCAGGCCTGTGAGTACAGGCGTGCGCTTCAGGCTGCGCCAAGCAAGCTCGAGGTAATAGGCGAACATCATCGCCTCTCCGCTATGTCACAAGCCCCTGTAGGAGGGCCGGAAGGCCCGACTGGATTCACGCAAAGGTCACCACATAGGTCGCGGCGTCCGCCGCTCCTACAGGCAAAACTTGTTGCATGCCGATTCATACCGATCTCGTCGCCACCACCGGCGGCACGTTGGCGGCGCGCAGCGCGGGGCCCAGCACGGCGAGTTGCCCCAATATCCACAGCGCGATCGCGCTGGCCGGAAGGTAGTACCAGGGCATCCGGGTCATCTGGTAGTGCTGCATCAAATACAGGTTGATCCCGAACGCGAGGATCATCCCGATCGCGACGCCCACGGTGGTCAACAGGAAATTCTCGGTCTGGAAGTACTGCATGATTTGCGCGCGGGTCGCGCCGACCGCGCGGCGGATGCCGATCTGCCGGCGCCGCTGGCCGACCCAGAAACTGGTGAGGCCCACGATGCCGAACGCGGTCACCGCCAGCATTACCACGCACACCAGCACCAGCATCCAGACCATGCTGCGGGTGTCGGCGAAGAACTTGTCGCGGATGTCGGTGAAGGTTTTGCCCTTGACCACCGCGTTCGGCGACAGCGCCTCGATCTTCGCGACCCCGGTGCGCAGCACACGCTCGCGGTCCTGCGGCGCGCTGCGCACGATGTAGTCCGTCACCACGGGGTACGGGCCGATGGGAAAGAACGCGGACCAGTAGAACTGGCTCAAGCCCCCGCCGTTCTGGTTGGGCCGCAGCACGTTGGCCACGATGCCGATCACGGTGTAGGTGTCTTGCGAACCAATCCACAGTTGCTTGCCCAATGCTTCGCCGTTCGGCCACAGGCGCCTGGCAAGGTTTTGGGTCAGGATCACCGCATGGCCGCCCGGAACATAGCTGTTGCTGCCGGGTTTGCTGTCGGCGTATTCGTCGTCGTTGAAGAACCGGCCCTTCAGCAGACGCAGGCCCAGCGCCTCGGGACCGCCCTTGGTGAACATGTAGATCGCGACGTTCGGGCTGTCCTTCTGGAAGACGCCGCCCGGCGTGGTCGCGATGTTGCTGTTCGAACTGCTGTGGCCCAGCGGAACCATGTCGATCCCGGTCGCCGCGGTGACGCCGGGAATTTGCCGCAACGCCGCGAGGTCGCGCGGAATATCCGCGTTGGCCAGTTTCGGATCGGTGCCCTGCACGTTGAGGTCCACGATGCCGGATTGGTCGATCGCGTTGGGCATGTGCAGTTCGGCGACGCGCTGGCCGATCATGAACACGGCGTTGCACAACACCGCGCAGGCCAGCGCGATTTCGAGCACGATCAGCGTGGCCGGAATCTTGTGTTTGCGCAGCGCCGCGAGGATGGGTTGGATTTCCATGGTGTTATCTCGTTCTCGATTCATACGTTTGGCGATGTCCCCCTCCCCTTCTGCACTCGGAGAGCTGTTGCTCTTCTCCCTCCCCTTCACGGGGAGGGAGGGCCGGGGTGGGGATGGGTCGTCCCGCACATCAACACCATCCCCATCCAAACCTTCCCCTTGAAGGGGAAGGCTTAAACGCTCTTCAACTGCGGCGCCGGCGCGATCGCACACGCACGCCACGCCGGCAACAGGCCCGCAATCAGGCTGGCGATCAGCGCGATCACGAAGGTGGCGACGAACATCGACGGGTCCAGATGCGCGAGCTTGGCGTACTGCGCGGGCTGGTGGCGAATCGCCAACAACCCGAGTTCCGCGAAGACCAGTCCCAGCACGCCACCGGCGATGCCGACCATGCCGGACTCCACCATGAATTGCGCGAAGATGGAGGCACGGGTCGCCCCCAGCGCGCGGCGCACGCCGATCTCGCGCGAACGCTTGAGACACTTCGCCAGCAGCAGGCCCACCGTGTTGACGATGCAGATCAGCAGGAACCCGAACGCGAGATTGGTCTGCAATTTCGCGTCGTCGGGCACCACCTGCTGCTCGCCCAGGAATCCCATCAGGTTCGGCAGGTTGACTTCGGGGTGATGGAAGCGGCCCAGCGAAATCTGTTGCGCCACGTAGTTCGAAAGAAAGGTCTTGTAGGCCGCGGCATCGGAAGCATGCTTCAGTTCCACCCACAAGGCCACGAATTCACAGGGCGCGGTCTCGAGGTGATTGATGTTTGCGTCCGGCGACCAGCAATTGGTATTCTGCGGACTCATGTGGTCGGCCAGTGCGGATTGCAGCGGCACGAACACCGCGTCGCCATCGCCGTAGCTGCGCCCCCCCAGATCCACCGCGTAGAAACGCGGTTGCGGCGCCCAGTGTTTCAACACCCCGATAATGCGATAGTCGTGGTCGTTGACGCGAAGGGTCTGGCCAACGCTGTTCTTGCCGCCGAACAGCTTGTCGTTCAAAAAGCCCGCAATCACCGCGACGCGCGCGCGATTCTCGCCATCGGCTTCGCTCCAGCCGCTGCCGTATTCGAACGGCACGTCGAACATCGCAAAGAAATCCGCCGTGGTCATCACCCCGTTGCTGAAGAAGGGATGCTCATTGAGCCGTCGCGGCGCAATCTTGGCACCCGTCAGCGCCATCACCGCCTGCCGCTCGGCCCGGTGCGCGTGCAGCAGGTTCATGGCGTCGGTGTAGGGCATCAAGTCGCCCATGTCTTGCCACAGCTTGTCGGCGGGCAGCGTGACTTGCGCCGGATAAGGATTCACTTCCGTCGTGAACAGCCGCGCGCTTTTTTGCGGCAACGGATCGCCGGACAGCAGCTTCAGCACCGTCAGGGTGGTGATCGAGGCGCCGATGCCGAGGCCGAGCGCCAGCACCATCAACGCGGTCAGTACGCGGTTGCGTTTGAAGCTGCGCAGCGCGAGGTCGAGGTAATAGCCGAACATCATCGTTTCTCCACCATGTCACAAGTCCCTGTAGGAGGGCCGGAAGGCCCGACTGGATTTCCGCAAGGGTCACCGCACAGGTCGCGGCTTCCATCGCGGCTTCCACCGCTCCTACAGGCAAAATTTGCTGCATGCCGATTCATACCGATCTCGTCGCCACCACCGGCGGCACCGCCGCGGCGCGCAGCGCAGGCGCCAGCACCGCGAGTTGCCCGAGCAGCCACAAGACCACCGCGCCGACCGGCAGGTACCAATACGGCAGGCGCGCGACCTCGAAGTGCTGCATCAACACGAGGTTGATCCCGATCGCCAGCACGATGCCCAGCACGATCCCGAAGCTGACGATCAGGAAATTCTCGGTCTGGAAGTAGCGCAGGATGTCGCCGCGCGTCGCGCCGAGCGCGCGGCGGATGCCGATCTGCTTGGTGCGCTGCGACACCCAGAAGCTTGCGAGCCCCACGATGCCGAATGCCGTGACACCCAAGAGCGCCACGATCACGCCAACCAGCAGTCCGGCCATCGAACGGTCGGTCTTGAAGAAACGCGCGCGCAGGAAGGGAATCGTGTGGCTGTCGTCGTGATCGAGCACCACGTCCGGCGCGATCTTCCGAACCTTGGCCCGCGCCTCGGTCATCACGCGATTCAAGTCCTGCGGC
>JBOHYT010000330.1:0-6769 GCA_050738055.1 Rhodanobacteraceae bacterium | reverse complement strand
GCCAGCACCCGTTCGAAGTAGCCGAGGAACTTCGGCAAACGTTCGCGCCGCAAGTGCGCGCTGCGGCGTTTCGCCTCGTCGCGCTGGTCCTGGTAATACAGCGAGCCCGCGATCGGATGGTGGGCGTCGTGGATCTCGGCGACCAGATCGGTGATCGTCAACTGCAACTGGTGTGTCCACAACCGCCCGCTTTCGTCGCGGGGACTCAGGCCCAGCCGTGGCCCTAGGAACAACAGGATATTCGCGGTCTGCCCGACCAGGCGTCGCCCGGCTTTCAGGAACGGCGGCGCAAACGAGGCATGGCCGACCTGTGGCTCCTCCAGCCAGCGGAGCAGCGCCGCCGCGCCGCCACCGGATCCTTCGGGCAGTCGCGCCACGTCGACGTAATCGGCGCCGGCGTCTTCCAGCGCGAGGCGCACGAACTCGCCGCGTCCCTGGATGCCCGGCCAGTAGTAGAGCTCGTAGCGCATGGAAAAGACGGGAATCGGGAGACGGGAGACGGGAGACGGGAGACGGGAGACGGGAGACGGGAATTGTAGTTGCGTAGGCTGGCTCAAGGAGCGCAGCGACGGAGCCGGCAGTCCCGCCATTCCCTGAGCTGCCGGCTCCGGCCTTCGGCGTTGAGCCGGCCTACCGGAACTTTGCGAACGCCTGCCGGGTAATCAGCTTGTGCTTTTGCGATTCCCGATCTCGATTCCCGATTCCCGTTTCGCTCAGTGCCTGAAATGCCGTGTCCCCGTAAACACCATCGCCATGTCGTGTTCGTCGGCGGCGTCGATCGACTGCTGGTCCCGCATCGAGCCGCCCGGCTGGATCACTGCGCGCACGCCCGCGCCCGCGGCGAGGTCGATGTTGTCGCGGAACGGGAAAAACGCGTCCGACGCCAGCACGCAACCCTGGGTGGAAAGCTTGGCATCGGCCGCCTTCATCGCCGCGATCTTCACGCTGACGATGCGGCTCATCTGGCCGGCCCCGATGCCGATGGTCGCTCCATCCATGGCGTACACGATCGCGTTCGATTTCACGAACATCGCGACGTGCCACGCGAACAACAGATCACGCAACTGGTCGGCGTCGGGCACCCTGTGGCTGACCACTTTGAGGTCGGAAAGCATCAGGGTGTCGACATCCGAGTCCTGCACCAGCACGCCGCCCGCGACGCTGCGCATCTGGCGCTGCGTGGTGCCGGGAACCGCCGGCCACTCGCCGGTGGCCAACGCGCGCACCTTCGGCTTGGTGCGCAGCGCCGACAGGGCTTCCTCGTCGAACGCCGGCGCCACCAGCACCTCGACGAACTGCTTGGCAAGGATCCGCGCGACGAGCGCGCCGTCGACCGGCCGGTTGAAGGCGATGATGCCGCCGAACGCCGAGGTCGCGTCGCACGCGAACGCGCGCTCATAGGCCTCGACCGGATCCTTGCCGAGCGCAACACCGCACGGGTTGGCGTGCTTGACGATCACGCAGACCGGGGTCTTGTCGAACGCCTTGACACACTCCAGCGCGGTGTCCGCGTCGACCAGGTTGTTGTAGGACAGTTCCTTGCCGGCCAGCACGCTGGCGCCGGCCACCGTGCCGGCGGTTGCACGGCCATCCACGTACAGCGCAGCGGCCTGGTGGGGGTTTTCGCCGTAGCGCAGTTCCTGGGCGCGCCACAACGCGAGGTGCAGGGTCGGCGGATAGGCCTCGGCCGGCTCGTCCTCGACCCGTGCCGACAGCCAGTCCGCGATCATGCCGTCGTAGCGCGCGGTGTGTGCGAACGCGCGCGCCGCGAAGCGGCGGCGCTGTTCGAATGAGGTGCCGCCGTCACGGCGCAGGGTTTCGATCAGTTCGGGATAGTCCGCGGGGTCCGAGACCACTGCCACCCGCTCGTGGTTCTTGGCGCCGGCGCGCAGCATTGCCGGGCCGCCGATGTCGATCTGCTCGACCGCTTCCTCGTAGCTCGCGCCCGCGCTGGCCGCGGTGCGCGCGAACGGATACAGGTTGACGATCAACAGGTCGATCGGCGCGATCGACAGCTCGCGCATCACGGCGTCGTCGGTGCCGCGCCGGCCCAGCAGGCCGCCGTGCACCTTCGGGTGCAGCGTCTTCAGCCGGCCGTCCATGATTTCCGGAAAACCGGTGAGGTCGCTGACTTCGCGGGCCGGTACACCGGCGTCGCCGAGCGCGCGGGCGCTGCCTCCGGTCGAGATGATCTCGATGCCGAGCGCGTGCAGCGCGCGACCCAGGTCGGCCAGTCCCGTCTTGTCGGAAACGCTGAGGAGCGCGCGGCGCGTGGTGACGATACCCGGTCCGGTCATGCGATCAGTGTCCTCGGGGTCAGGCGATGCCGAGTTCGCGCAGCTTCTTGCGCAGCGTGGCACGATGGATGCCGAGCACCTCGGCAGCGCGGCACTGGTTGCCGCCGCTCCAGATCAGCACCTCGCGCAGCAGCGGCAGCTCGATTTCGCGCAGCATCCGCGCGTACAGGCCTTCGCGGCACGGCGTGCCGTCGAGGTCGGCGAGATAGCGGCGGGTGCTCGACGCCATGCATTCGCCCAGCGTGCCCGCGGTGCCGCGCGCGGCGGGATCGGTTTCGCTGCACGGCACGGTGGCGTTCGAAATGGGGTTGCCCATCAGGCGTCTGCGTTACGGACGGTGCGCGTGCACGAGTCCGTGTGCGTGCGAAACCGACGAGTCTAGCAGCAGACGCGCGCGACGCGCAGCGCTGCGTTCACTCGAAACCGAAATGGAAGCCGCTGGCGGATTTCCCGGGATCGGCTACCTCGAATGCCACCACGGCGGTCGCGCCCGGCGCAATCCCCGCCGCGCGGCGACCCGGGTCGGGCATGTACTCGGCGGGACGGAAGCGGCGCATCGCGACCGGATGGTTGTCGAGGTCCGTGAGTTCGACCACCACCACCGGCCATGGCTGGCGGAAGGAGGCGGTGTTGCGCACGCTGGCGGTGATCGCCAGCGCGCCCGGCGCGCGCGGATCGGGCCGGATGTCGCGCGACACCAGCTCCAGCTTGGCGACGTCGCGGATCGGCGGCAGGTGGCAATCGATCGTGGCGCAGACGCGCGCCGTCCATGCGTGGGTGGTGGCGTCGCGGAACAGGTCCACGCGCTGGCTCCATGCGAGTTGCGCGGCGAGCACCAGCGCGAGCACCAGGCAACCGAATCCCCACGCGGCTCCCCACGCAGACCGGGCAACGGGGCGCCGGCGCGGACGCACGTAGACGGGCGTGGGCGTCGTCGCCGGATCGGCATCGGAGTCGGCATCGGCGGGTGCCTGCGCGGACGCGTCCGCTTCGGGAATGTCGGCGTCGACGGTTGGCGAGGCGTCGGCTTCCGCGCAGGCCGTGTCGTCCTGCAGCAGCATCGGCGACACCACCTCGGCTGAGGGAGTGGCGGATTCTGAGGAGGATGACTCGGGCGGGGATGACTCGTGGCCGGGAAGGTCCGGTTCCGAGCCGGGCTCCTGCGGGTTGGCCTCGTCTGCCGCCGGTGGCACGCCATCGTCGAACGGCTCACCGGGTTCCGTGGCCACCGCGGCTTCGCCGTCGTCCTCGCCGGTGAAGATGAGTTCGCCGGAATCTGGTTCGGGTGCACCGGCTTGGTCCGGCCATTCCACGGCCCAGGAACCCGTGTCGTCCGCTTCGAACGATGGCGGCGCCTCCAACTCCGATTCCATGGACTCGAACCAGTCGTCGGCATTTTCACCGGAGGGCTCGGGTGCGGGATCCTGCGACGACGTCGTGGAGTCGGCGGCGGTTGGGGAGCCGGCGCCCGGGGGTTCCGCCGTCGGAACCAGCTCGTCGTGCCGATGGCGCTTGCGGACCGCCGCTTCGATCGTGGACAGTGGCACTTCCACGGTCACGGTCGGTGTCCGCCCGGCAGGGTCGTGCCCGGCTGGCGGAAACAGCGGCTGCAGCGGCAACGTGTCGCTCAACGTGCGCAACGCGTCGAAACGCTGGCTGCAATGCCCGCACTGCACGATGCCGAGCGAGACCTGCAGCATGTCTTCGTCGATCTCGAAGATCGTCCGGCATTCGGGGCACTGGGTGTACATGGAGCGGGAGTCGGGAGACGGGAGACGGGAGTCGGGAGTCGGGAGTCGGGAGTCGGGAGTCGGGAGTCGGGAGTCGGGAGAGCCTACCAACGTTGCGCGCGTCCGGCACGCACAGCAATGTGCGCATGCTCACGTCTTGCCGGAAAAGCGCCCGTCGATGCGGATCCATCTTTCGCGCTCGGTGACCCGCAGGCCGACGAAACCGCAGGCCGCGTAGCGTTCCAGCAGTGGCACTTCCTGACCGGCCAAGATGCCCGACAATGCCACTGCCGCGTGGGGCCTGCACAGCGCGGCGAAGTGCGGCGCGAGTTCGTGCAGCGGCCCGCTCAGGATGTTGGCGACCAGCACCTCGGCGCGCACACAATCGGGAAGCTCGTCCGGCACGTGCAGTACAAGGCATGCGGACACGCCGTTGCGTTCGGCATTGTCGCGTGATGCGGTCAGCGCCTGGAGGTCGTTGTCGATGCCGATCGCATGCGCGGCGCTGAGTTTCAGCGCGGCGATCGCGAGCACGCCCGAGCCGCAGCCGTAGTCGATGATGGTTTTGCCGGAGAGATCGAGCGCATCGAGCCATTCGAGGCACAGCGCGGTGGTCGGATGGGTGCCGGTACCGAAGGCGAGTCCGGGGTCCAGGCGAACGATGGCGACCGATTCAGCGAGATCATTTGGCGGTTCGATGTTCCACGGATAAATCCACAACCTCCTGCCGAAGCGCATCGGCCGGAAGCGGTCCATCCATGCGCGCTCCCAATCCTGGTCTGCGACTTCGCGAAATGCGATTCGGTCCGATGCGAGGTCGGGCAGCGCATCGTGCACCTGATCCAGCACGCGGGCACGATCGACTTCCGTGTCGAACAGCGCGAGCATCGCCAGCGACCGCCACAGCGGCGTTTCACCGACACCCGGTTCGAAGAGTGCTGCTTCGTCGGGCGTGTCTGCGGACGCGTCCATCAGCGTCACCGACAACGCGCCGAGTTCCTCCAGCGCAGTCTCGGCGCGTGGCTGCTGCCGCGCGTCGATGGTGAGTTGGAGTTCGAGCCAGGGCATGAGAGCGGGGAGAAGGGAGAAGGGAGACCGAAAGTTGTCGTCATTCCGGGGCCGGCCGCGTTCTTTGCGGCCGGAACCCGGTATCCATCTTGAGCATTGCGAAGATCAAAATGGATTCCGGGTTCCGCTTCCGATGAAGCCGGAAACGGCCCCGGAATGACGATGAAGGTTGTTACGCTTCTCCGGTCCCCGGTCCCCGATTCCCGGTTCCCGATTCCCGATTCCCGAATCAGCTCCCCAGTCCTCTTCCTTTTTCGCGCTGCTCGCGGATGCGCTTCTCGAGGTAGTGGATATTGCGGCCGCCATGCTTGAAGCCGCTGTCGGCCATGATTCGCTGCTGCAGGGGCAGGTTGGTCTTGACGCCCTCGATCACGGTTTCGCTGATCGCGGTGCGCATGCGCATGATCGCGGTCCGCCGGTCAGTGCCGTGCACGATCAGCTTGCCGATCATCGAATCGTAGTTGGGCGGAATCCGGTAGCCGTCGTAGAGATGCGTGTCGATGCGCACGCCCGGACCGCCCGGCGCCTCGAAGCGCTTCACGGTGCCCGGTGATGGCATGAAAGTGTCGGGGTCTTCGGCGTTGATGCGGCATTCGATGGCGTGGCCGCGCGGCACGATGTCTTCCTGCCGGATCGACAGCGGCTGCCCGTCCGCGATCAGCAACTGTTCGCGCACGAGGTCCACCCCTGTGATGAACTCGGTGACCGGATGCTCGACCTGGATACGGGTGTTCATTTCGATGAAATAGAAGCGTCCATCCTGGAACAGGAATTCGAACGTGCCCGCGCCGCGGTAGCCGATGCGGATGCACGCATCCGTACCGATCTTGCCGATTTCGGCGCGCATCTCCGGGGTAATGCCGGGCGCCGGGGCTTCCTCGACCACCTTCTGGTGGCGGCGCTGCATCGAGCAGTCGCGCTCGCACAGGTGGATCGCATGGCCCTGGCCGTCGGCCAGCACCTGGATTTCCACGTGGCGCGGGTTCTCGAGGACCTTCTCCCTGTACACCTGATCGTTGCCGAACGCGGCGCGCGCTTCGGCGCGGGTGGTCGCGATCGCGTTGCCGAGGTGGGCCTCGGTGTGCACGTCACGCATGCCGCGGCCGCCGCCGCCGCCCGCCGCCTTGATCAGCACCGGATAGCCGATCTCGCGTGCGATCTCCAGGCTGCGCTCGACGTCTTCGTCGAGCGGACCATCCGAGCCCGGCACGCACGGCACGCCCGCCGCCTGCATCGCCTTGATGGCTTCGACCTTGTCGCCCATCAGACGGATCGTTTCGGCGCGCGGGCCCACGAACACGAACCCCGATTGCTCAACCTGCTCGGCGAAGTCGGCATTCTCGGAAAGGAACCCGTAGCCCGGATGGATCGCCGAAGCGTCGGTGACTTCCGCCGCCGCGATGATCGCCGGGATGTTGAGGTAACTCTTTGCGGACGGCGCCGGACCAATGCAGATGGATTCATCCGCCATGCCTACGTGCTTCAAGTTGCTGTCGGCGGTGGAGTGCACGGCGACCGTCTTGATGCCCATCGTCTGGCAGGCGCGCAGCACGCGCAGCGCGATTTCGCCGCGGTTGGCGATCAATACCTTGTCCAGCATGGGCATCAGTCGATCACGAACAGCGGTTGATCGAACTCCACCGCCTGGCCGTTCTCGGCCACGATGGCGACCAC
>JBOHYT010000329.1:0-1540 GCA_050738055.1 Rhodanobacteraceae bacterium | reverse complement strand
CCAACCCGGGGTCATTCGACCCCCGGCTATCCACAGGCGGCCCCCTTATCGAGAGGGGGGGCCAAGAAACGGACGGCAGCAAAGAAATGGGGAAGGCTCGGGCAGGGAACGAAAGGCGTGAAGGTTGGGGGGCTGGAAAAAGACTCGGAGAAGAGAGCGCGAGGCGCGCTTTGCAGGGGAAACGCTCGGGGACTCGCTGGACACGGGCTGGTCAGCCCGTGCCACGCCGGAATGCGCGCGGACGCGCGCAAGAAAGATAGGGAGCGAGCTTCGCTCGCACTGTTTATGCACGGGACGGCGTCCCGTGCCACGATGCTTGGGGCGGGCGAAGGGAGTGGATAGAGTTACGGAGCCGAAGGGGCGGATCAGGCGAAGAGCGGGCGGGCTTTGCAGGGGAAACGCTGGGGGGACTCGCTGGACACGGGCTGGTCGGCTCGTGGCACTATTGGCCTTCGGATTGGGCTTGGGCGTTCCACCATTGCAGCCAGACGGAAGGATTGACGCCGAGGTTTTTGCCGGTCAGGACTTCCATCACGCGGCCGGCTTTGACACGTACTTCTTCCGCGGGGTGGGTCAGTTGAGCGGCGGCGAACTTCAGCGAAGGTTTGTCGCCGGAACGCTGCAGAATGTCCAACATGGCCAGTTCCGATTGGGCGGAGGTGTCATCGGTCATGCGCTTGGCCACCGCCTGGCGGATCACGTCGTCACTCACCAAGGTCGGTTTATGTGCCAGCGCGTCGAAGCCGGCGTCCTGCAACGGTTTGTCCACGCCGGTCAGCGCCGTTTCCATGACGAGCCGCAGGTTGTCCTCATTGGGCAGCGCCAGCGCCAGTTCCATAATGTTTCGATTGATGAACGGGGCGAGGGATCGGCCCTGGGCTTTGCCCGAAGCAAAAAAGCCGACGATGTCCTGCACCATTTCGGCCAGTCCGAACGAATTGTCATTTTTGATACGGTCCTTCAGGACATCGCGGGCCAGGTTCGAGGCGGACACCGCCGGGCACCACACGTAGCGGAACAACCGCGCCGTCGCGGCCTGGCCTTGCAGCCCGGCGAGCGCCTTGATGTGCCCGCGCGCCTGGTAGATGTCCGGCCAGAGGTTGATGATGGCATCGGCCGCCAGCGGCATGTCGGCCATGCCCTGCAGGGCCTTCAGCGCCGCATCCATCAGGTGGGGCTCGTACAGGCGCGGGGGAATGCTGAGGTTGGCTCGCAGTTCGTCATGGTAGACCGTGCGAATCACCGCCAGGTTCAACTGACAGGCCATGTTGGAGGTGAATTCTTCGCCCGGCATGGCATTGGCCGAACCGTCCTTGACCCAGCGACGCCAGGATTCCACCAGCGGCTGGGTTTCCTTCGGCAGGGTGATTTCCGCCAGCATGGCGTCGGTGCAAAACCGGTTGTTGCAGACGATCTGGTGCAGGCCTTCCATGAGCGCTTCACGGTCCATCGCGGCCTGGCGCGCGGCTTTCGCCGCCTTGGAGGCATCGGTCTGTTGGGGGGCTTTGGGGTCTGGGGGCGCCTGGGGCGCCTGGGGCGC
>JBOHYT010000328.1:0-7142 GCA_050738055.1 Rhodanobacteraceae bacterium | reverse complement strand
GTACCAGGGCAGCGAAAGATTCGAATTTTGTGCGACGTAGGCGACCGAGAAATCGTTGATCCAGAACGACCACGCGAGGATGCCGAACGCCAGCGCGATGAACACGCACTGGCCGATCGCGAGCATCGGCGCTGTCGCCATCAGCGGGTTGCTGCCGCGCCATGCGCCGATGAGCGGCAGCGCGCACTGCAGCGCCGCCAGCACCAGCGCAAGGATCAGCGCAACCTGGCCGAGTTCGGGATTCATTTGAAAAGCCGGGACCGGGGACCGGGGACCCGGGACCCGATTTCGTTGGGGGCTGCCATGAGTTTCATCTGCTCTGCTCTTGCCGATGGGATTCCGTGGGGCGGGATGCTGGTGCTGATGATGTTGCGATGAGTTTCATGCGCTGCACTGTTCGCCACTGGACGTCAGACAAACGCTTGCGACTGTTTTAACGGGTCCCGGGTCCCGGGTCCCCGGTCCCGGTCTTGGGAATGAGATGGTCCGCCTTGGCCTTGGCGATTGCCTGCTCCACCTGGGGTGGCGTATAGGTGGCGTCGTGCTTGGCCAGCACCTTGGTGGCGACGAACGTGCCGTTGACCATGTGACCGGTCGTGATGGTGCTCTGGCCGACCCGGAACAGGTCCGGCAGGATGCCGGTGTACTGCACGGGAATACTCTGGAAGCGGTCGGTAATCACGAAGTCGGTGGTGAGCGTGTCCGGTACGCGATGGATGCTGCCTTCCTTCACGATTCCGCCCAGCCGGAATTGCCCGTCATGGGGAGATTTGCCGGTATCGACCTCGCTCGGCGAATACAAATAAGTCAAGTTGTGTTGCAGCGCGAACACGCTCAATGTCGTGGCGATTGCGACTGCGCCGATGATCACGAGGGTGATGATAAGACGCCGTTTGCGTACAGGGTTCATGTAGAGGCCTCTGCGCGCGGACTGGGTGCATGACGGATGCGCTCGCGCGCGATCCGGCCGCGCAGTTCGCGCGTCAGGCGGCGCTGGCGCAACGCGGGCGCCAGCCAGTCCCACGCCAGCACGATGAAGAACACCGCGTAGGCGGGCCACACGTACATGGCGTAGCCGCCCATGGCGAGCCAATGCATCATGTCAGGTGGGTGCTCCATCCTGTTGCAACGGTTGCGCGCCGATCACTTCGCGCACCCACTGCTTGCCGCTTTCCAGCGACAGCAGGTCGGTACGCGCGCGCCCAAGGATGCTCGCGAAGAAATACAGGTGCGTCGCCAGCGCCATCACCAGCAGCGGCCACAGCATCGACGGGGCGATCGAGGAGTGCCCGAACAGATTGACCGTGGAACCCTGGTGCAGGGTGTTCCACCACACCACCGAGTAGTGCACGATCGGCAGGTTCACGATGCCGACCAGCGCCAGCAGCGAGGCGGCGCGCGCGCCGCGACGACGGTCCTCGAACGCGTGGTACAGGCCGATCACGCCGAGGTACAGAAACAGCAATACCAGTTCCGAGGTGAGCCGCGCGCCCCAGGTCCACCACGCACCCCACATCGGTTTGCCCCACAGCGAGCCGGTGACCAGGGTGATGAGGGTGAACGCTGCGCCGATCGGCGCGCACTCCATCGCGATGACTTCGGCGAGCTTCACCCGCCACACCAGCGCGGCCAGACCCGCAGCCGCCATTCCGGCATAGATGAACAGGCTCATCCAGGCGCTCGGCACGTGGATGAAGATGATGCGGTAGGCGTCGCCCTGCTGGAAATCCGGAGGTGCCAGCACCAGACCGCCGTACAGGCCGATCAGCGCCGTGACGACGGCGGCGCCCATCAGCCAGGGGCGCCACGCGCCGGCGAAACGGTAGAAGTTCGGCGGCGAACCGAGCCAATGCACCCAGTGTGGAAGATAACTACGCGACATCACCCTTCAACCGCGATCCTCAAGGCCGCCGCGCCGGCGAGCGGCGCCAGCACGATCGCCGGGACCGATGCGGAAGTAACCACAAAACAGCGCCGCACAAAGCCTGATCGACTCGGGTACCGGTTACCAGGCGGTGCGGCAGCACACGCCCATCCAGACCGCCAACTTTAGCAGGGTCGCGCTGGTCGTGCCGCGCGTCGGAAAGCGACGCGCCGGCAGCTGCGTGGTTGGCGTCAAGCGCGTATGGGCGAGTCCGGGACTGGCCGTGCGCGGTGACGCGCCGGACCGGCCAGCGGTTCCGGCAAAACAAACATCGGGTATCGGGTCGCATGGTCGGGGTCCGCGTGCAAGACGTACAAACTTCGCATCAAAAGTGCCGTTACATGGGTTTAGACGCCACGGGCCGGGCATACGTTTCCCGACGACGCCTGCAGCGACACCACGACATGTCCGCCGCACGGTCGTTCGCGTCGTGCTCTGTAACGTTATCGGCGATCGTTGCATCCAACGTAAAGAGGATGCATCGCGACACGTGTTGGTTGGATGCCGAAGCGTAGCCCATGACGGTGCGTTGTTTCCGCTGCAACGCGGTTGACGGTCCGGCATGAGGTCGTCGATGTGGGCATTCGAGTCGCAAACGTAATGCGAACCACTGGGAGGTATGGCAATGAAACCGATCCGTTCAAGGGTTTTGAAACGGTCCTTGTTGGCGTGTTTGATCGTTGGCGGATTGGCGCCCGTGCTTGCGGTCAATGCGGCCTCGACGCAGACGTTCAGTATTTCAGGGCAGGCGCAGTTTTTCCTGGGGGGCAGACGCGTCACGACACCGTTCATGGGCACGATGCAGGTAAACCCCAATTTCGCGGACCCGACGTTCGGCATCATCGGCAAAGTGGTTTCCATCGCCATATCGTTTCCGGTTCTGCCGGAAGCGGGGACCTTCGACAGGATACTTACGCAAGGGCCCGAGATCAGCGGGGTCACGCCGCTGAAGTACGACGTGACCATGCTCAACGCAAAGGGTGAACAGGCGCAGATCCAGTTCACGACCGTGCAATCGCCGGCGAAATTTCCGGGCCTTGGTACGCCCATGGGCTCGCTGATCGACTTCCAGGGCGGATCGTTCATGCAGGGCACCAACACCGGGGCCATTGCAATCGGTAACGGCCAGACGCCCATTTTCCTGCAGAACTTCGCGGGCAGGCTCACCCCGAGCAGCTGAGTCGCCCGGCGCAGAGTCCACAGTGTGATCGAATTCGATCATCAACGTAGTCGTTGTGCCGCCCACACGCGGGTGACGGCAGAGGCTCGGATCCGGGTGCGGATCGCCACACGACGACCAGCTCGCAGGACACCACATTGGAATGTCAGAGGGTAGCGTGATGAAACAGAAAGCCAGGATTCTCTCGATCGTGATCGCCGGCAGTCTTTCGCTGTTGGCCACCTCGGGCGGCGCGATCTATGCCGCGACCCAAAAGGTCCAGCCGCAGAGCGACGCGGCGCTGATCAAGCAGGGCCAATGGGTCTTCCGCCATGACACATTCGGCGACTACATCAAGTGGACGAACCAGCTGCACATGAACAAGGTCATCAGTACCTCGATCAGTCCGGCCACGGCCTTGGCGCTTGGCCTGAAAGTCGATGTCGATGCGTTGCCGGAATCGGTCAAACAGGGAATATTGAATGGCACCGTCAACCTCAACAGTCCGCAGACCACGCTCGCGTTGCTGGAACTCAACGCGGTGGTCGGCCTGCAGGGCACCGTCGTGAAGAATCCCGACGGCAGCCTCGGGCTGACCAAGGTCGGCGTTACGTGCGCATTGTGTCATTCCACGGTGGACAACTCGTTTGCACCCGGCATTGGACACAGGCTCGATGGCTGGCCCAATCGTCAGCTGAACCCCGGGCGGATCATCGCACTCTCGCCCGCGCTCAATGCCGCGCAGAAAGCACAATTGAACTCCTGGGGACCCGGCATGTACGACCCTCGCTGGAACTTCGACGGCCTCAGCGACCCGACCGTGATCCCACCCGCGTATGGTCTGAAAGGCGTCAACCGGGTCGTCTTCACCGGGGACGGGCCCAATCTTTCCTACTGGAATCGCTACGTCGCGGTGACCCAGATGGGTGGGCAGGGCGTCTTTTCCGACCCGAGGGTCGGCACCCACTTGAACCCCCACACGCCCGGGTTGGCACCCAACTGGCATCCAGGCGCTTTCATGGCGAATGGCACCAAGGACCTCGTCACGAGCGCATTGCCGGCACTGCAGGCCTATCAGTTGTCGATCCCGGCGCCGCCGCCGCCAGCAGGCAGCTTCGATCTCGCTGCGGCAGCACGCGGAAAAGTGGTATTCAGTCAGGCAGGTTGCGCGAGCTGCCACAGTGGTCCGGCGCTCACCGACGCCAACACTCGGCTGCACCGGCCGACGGCGACCCCGGCTCGGGACAAGCTCTACGTGTACCGCTCCGCGACGGGAATGTGGCGCACCAGTCCGTTGCACGGCCTCTGGCAGCATCCGCCGTACTTCCATGACGGTTCTGCAAAAACGCTGGCCGATGCCGTGCAGATGTACAACGCCAAGCTGAATTTGAAGCTCACGCCCAAGCAGCAGAGTGACTTGACGCAGTATCTGAAGTCACTATGACATCGGTCCGGCGCCGTGCGTCTGGCTGTCGACGCGCATTCAGCCCCGCCGGGGTTTGCGCCACCCGATGGTCGGACACCGGCGCCATGGCTGGTGGTTGTTCAAATACCGGCGTCCCGCCATTCATCGACGAGCCAAGCGCGGCGTATCCCGGGAAACCGGCGTCACCCACTGCAGGGCCAAAACCGGGCGCTGCGATCATCAAGGAGGTTTGACATGCAACAGGTCAAGTTGAAATCTTTGAAACGGGCCGTGCTTGCGGGTCTGGTAACCGCAGCTTTCCTGCCCGCGCTTGCGGTGGCGACGCCAACTGCGTTCAAAGTCTCGGGGCAATGGGATCAAGGCTTCCTCGGTGGTGGCGGCACTTTCAGCGGCATGATGTCCGTAGACACTGTTGCTGGCACGATAAAGTCGATGGATGTCATGTTTCCCGATTTCCCGACGCTGCCGGCGTTCGACACGATCCTCAGTTCGGCAGCGTCGACCAATGGCCTGTGGCTCGTGGGCCTCGGCGATGGCCGGATGGATCCATTCGGTTCACCCGAACAGGTGTCGTTCTCCTTCACGACCACCCGGCGGGACGCATTTGGCTTCGGATCGTTGATGGGATTTGGCGGCGGCACGATCGTCGGCGGCGGCTCCGGGATTCTCGACACAGGCACTCCAATTACGATCCTGCAGGATTTCACGGGCAGCATTTCGCCAGCCGTTGCAGGCGTGCCGGAGCCTGCCGCGTGGGGGATGTTCGGCCTTGGCACGTTGCTGATCGGTGGGTTCGCGGCACTGCGTCGGCGTTATGACGTGACCTGACGGGCGCCGGAGCTGCGTGGGAAGGCTCGGGAGCGCAGCGACGGAGCCGGCATTCGTGCCGGTTGCCGAGTTGCCGGCTGCGCCTTCGGCTGTGGGCGGGCCTGCCAGTTGCCGAGGTATCGTTGCTGCTGTCCCGCTACGTCAGTATCTCGTGCTGCGTCAGCCCAGGGCGTACCTGCTGACCACAGGAGCTCAAGCGCGGTCCACATCCAGTCGTGCAAGGACATTCGCGACCATGTCGTCACAGTCCTTGTCGCCGAATTCGAACAGGTCGTGCTTGGCGGACCCGACCAACCCGGCGATCCTGGCACGCAAGAGCCGCCTGGCGCGAAAATGCCGGATTCGCACCGTCGCTTCGGAGATCCCGAGACTCTGTGCCGTGTCCTTCACGCTCATCTCCTCGACCGCGCGCAGCACAAAAACAACGCGCAGGCTTTCGGGGAGTTTGCCGATCTCGTGTTCCAGAACTTCGTGCATCTGCGAGCGCGCCAGAGAACCGTCCGGTTGTTCTCCCGCGTCCGCGACGCCGTTGATGGCTTTCAGTCGCGAATCCATACTGACCATGGGCAGCACATTTTGGCGCCGGCGATCACGTCTCTGCCGTGCGATACACTCGTTGAGCAAGATACGTGCCAGCCACGTTGACAGCGTGGATTGGCCGCGAAAGCGCCCGAGCGACTGGTAGGCGGCTACGTACGTATCCTGCACGGCATCCTTTGCCTCCGCGTGATCGCGGAGCGTTGCGCGGGCCAGGCGGTAAAGGCGCTGGTCGTAGCGCCGGATGATCCACTCGAAGGCTCGACGATCACCTTCCACGACCCTGCGCACCAGCAAAAGTTCGTCCACTTGCTGCGGCGACGTGCCGACTGGCCGGCTTGGTGGAACGTCTGCCGGCAGTCCGTCGAGCGGCTTGGCACCCGCCTGGCCCACCTCGGCGCGCTTCGGTGTCTCGCCGGGAGAATGGCTGGCGGGATGCGACGGGGTGACCGAATGTCCATCCTCGTCGCGTTGATCTGCGGCATCGAGTTTCGTTGGAACCGAGCGCATGGCGTACCCTCTTCGTCCCTTGCGGCCGAGCCAACTGCCCCCGATCTACCCCTGCGAGCCCCGCTCCTGCTGCCAACGCAAGCGGCATGCGGGTACGATACTCCGTTTCGTCCCGATGCGGATCGGGATCGAGCCGTGCACCGCGCAAACCGCAGGTCGCCGGCGCGCTTTTCAGGTCAGGTTTCAACCGCGATTCGCAGGGCCACTGCGCCGGCGAGCGGCGCCAGCACGATCGCCAACACCAGTGCCGCGGCCAGCCACGACAACGGGGCCAGGTACGGCATGCCGGACTGGGCCGCGGCGATCGCGCCGGCGGCAAAAATCACCACCGGGACCGCCAGTGGCAGCAGCATCAAGGCGAGCAGGATACCAGAGCGGCGCGCCCCCGCCGCCAGCGCCGAGAGCACGGCGCCGAGCAGCGCCAGCAACGGTGTCGCCAGCGCCAAGGCCAGCATCAGGACCGGCAGCACGTTGGCGGGCAAATCGAGCAGGGCTCCCAGCAGCGGCATCACGATGAGCAAGGGCAGGACCGTGGTCAGCCAGTGCGCGATGACGCGGGTCAAGACCAGCAGGGCAAGCGGTTGCGGCGCCAGCAGCCATTGCTCCAGCGTGCCGTCCTCGAGATCCGAGCGGAACATCGATTCCAGCGCCGGCAGCATCGCGAGTACCACGATCACCAACAGCACGCCGCCCGCGATGCGTCCCAGCAATTGCGGGTCCGGACCGAGCGCGAATGGGAACAGCGCGGTGACGATCAC
>JBOHYT010000327.1:0-2147 GCA_050738055.1 Rhodanobacteraceae bacterium | reverse complement strand
CCTCGAGGATGGACGCCAGCGACGCCGACGCGATGCCCTTGCCCAGCGAGGACACCACGCCGCCGGTGACGAAAATCAGGGAGGTCATGATCGGACCGAGTGTGGAAAGTCACATTCTAGCGGAAGCGTGCTGATCGGGTAGCGCGCCGCGCGATCATGCTCCCACTTGCGCCGCCTGGCACATGGATCGACACTGCCGGTCACACGCCCGCAGACTGCGGCCGGATCACGACACAGGCAGAAGACATGCGCAGGTTCTTCGCCGAGCTGAAGCGTCGCAATGTCTGGCGCGCCGCAGCCATCTACGCGGCGGCGGTATGGGCTCTCGCGCAGGGCATTTCCCAGTTGAGTCCGGCCTTCGGCCTAGCCGAATGGGCCACCCGCTGGTTCGTGATCGCCTGCATCGTGGGCTTCCCGTTCTGGGTTGCGTTCGCGTGGTTTTACGAGCTCACGCCGGCCGGCATCAGGCGCGAGAGCGACGTCGCGCTGGATGCGTCCACCGCCCGTCAGACGAGCCGCAGGCTCGATTACTGGATCATCGGGATCCTCGCCGTCGCGGTGGTGCTGCTGGTTACCACTCAACTCGTGTCGCACCGCGACATGACGGCCAGGCCAGGAACGGAGAGCACCCGCGCAGTGGCCACCGCGCTCGCCAAGGCACCGCAGAAATCCGTCGCGGTGTTGCCCTTCGTGAACGACAGCGGAGAGCTCGGACAACGCTACTTCTCGGACGGTCTTTCCGCGGACCTGATCACCGCGCTGTCGCAATTCGCGGGTCTCAAGGTGATCAGCCGCGAATCATCGTTCCGGTTCCGGAGCAGCGCCGGGAACAGCGCCCGAATCGGCGCCGCGCTGGGGGTCGCACACCTGCTGGAAGGCAGCGTCGAGCGCAGCGGCGGCGAGATACGCGTCACGGCGACCTTGGTCAACGCCGCCGACGGCGTCACCCTGTGGTCACACAATTACGATCGCCCCTATCGGGATCTGTTCGCGTTGCAGGATGACATCACCCGCAACGTCGCCGCCGCCCTCAAGGCAAAACTGCTGGAGTCCAAAGGCGCGGTGGTGCAAACCGACCGTCCACCCAGCGGCAATCTCGACGCATGGAACGCCTATCAGCAAGGCAACTTCTTCCAGCAACGGAGAAACGAAACGGACTCCCGGACGGCGATCAGTTACTACGAAAAAGCTGCCCGCATCGACCCTGATTACGCGCAAGCGTATGCACAGTTGTCATGGACATGGACGAACCTGGGTGCAGCCTATCTCGGAGGTGAGCAGCTGCAGGAGGCTTACGCACACGCCCGCAGCGCCGTCGACAAGGCGCTGGCCTTGGCCCCCGATCTCGCCGCCGCGCATCGCGCATACGGTTTGCTGCTGGCGTGGGCGGACTTCGACCAGACCGGCGCGGAAGCCGAATACCGGCGCGCGCTGCAACTGGCTCCCGACAATCCGGTGATGAAAGCCGGGCTGGCGATCCAGCTCGCAAATCTCGGCAAGCTGGGCGACGCCCTGACCTTGATGCGGCAGGCCCTCGCCAGCAACCCACTCCGTGCCGAGTGGTATTACTACGTTGCCAACTACCTGGCGGCGCTTGGCGATCTCGATGCTGCACAGCAGGCAGCACAAAAGGCGGTGGACTTGCAGCCAACTTCGGACGGGCTGCGGTCCGCGCTGGTCCTCGTCGAAGTGCTGCGTGGCGATGCCAAGGCGGCACTGGCGACCGCGAAACAGGAGCCGGCAGGCTACTGGGCGTGGTACGAATTGGCGCTCGCGCGCCAGATCGGTTCCGACCGTGCGGCCGCCGACGAGGCGCTGCGAACCGCGATCGCGAAAGACGGTGCCAATGGTGGATACCAGATTGCCGACCTGTACGCGGTGCGCAAGGACCCCGACAACATGTTCAAGTGGCTGGATCGCGCCTGGGCCAATCGCGATCCCGGCATCGCTAGCCTCCTGTACGACCCGCTCATCCTGCGCTACCGCAACGACCCACGCCTCGCCGCGTACTGCGAAAAAGTCGGGCTACCGACGCCGGGTCGCACACCGGCGCCTGCGGCGAGCCCCGCGACGACTGCTACCATCGGCACATGAGTCTATCCGTTCCCGAACGCATCACCGCGCTGCGCCGCGTGGTGCACGAACGC
>JBOHYT010000326.1:0-4910 GCA_050738055.1 Rhodanobacteraceae bacterium | reverse complement strand
CCCGGCGAGTCGCCCGAACACCGCGCATACATGCAGCGCAGGCTCGCGCACCTCGACGCGAGTGTCCAGCAAGGCGGATTCCCGGAAGCCGTCGTGCGTGCACTGTTCTACCTGCTCGCCGCGCGCGGCGCCGCGGACGGGCGCGATTTCCGGCACGTATGGAAGATCCTGCACGCCCGGCTGAGCGACGCGCTCACGGACGAAGCAACGTTCCGCCGGCTGGCACGGCAACAGGCCCTGCTGGTGCGGCGCATGCCCGAAGCGGCCATCGCCGCGATCCCGCACCTGCTCGCGCACGCTCGGGACGACGAGATCACGTCCGGGATCGCGGCAGTTCGCGAAGTGGAGGCGCACTGCGGAAGGCTTTCGGATGACGAGTGCCGCCGCCGCGATCGGCTCGTGGCATTGTTCGACGAGGCTCGACTTTCACTGGGCGATCTGCCGGCAGCGGCAGGTCCCGACACCGACGCCAAGCGCGAGACCACGCGCCGTGCGCGTCGCAGGAAGCGCAGTCCCCGAGGGACCCGCGCGAAGAAGCCGCGCTGACCGCTGGGGATGCCTGCTCCAGACCAGCGTGCATCCTCTTCAAAACCAGCAGTGGCTCATTCCGAATTACTGGGCGCAGACAGTGCTCGTCGGAGCCGGATCTGCCAGTCGCGATGCTCCCAGCCGCGCGGGCCGGAAAACCGGCGCGTGAAGTCGATGGTCTGGCCGGCGGCGAGATGCCTGGCGTCGAATCGCACCGCGTGCAGACCGAATGCCGCCGGCGTGCTCGGGAGATCGGCGACATGCTGCCAGCCATCGTGTCCAACGTGCAGCTCGAACGGTTCGCGCGCTTCGATCGAAACATCGGTTCCCGCGGCCAGCTCCTCGCACGGCGAATCGTCGCGCCAGTGCACCACGTCGGATGGTTGGGCCTCTCGGTAGCGATCGGCCACCACTTGCAGGCGCTCGATCGGTGCGCCGCGTTTGGCGGCGATCGCGAGCTTCAGGAATTCCGCGTGTGCCCACACCAGCGGCATCGCGCTGCCGGTCGGCCGGCCGGGCTCGAGAAAACGTGCGGGAATGGGCGCGCTGTCCCAGACCTGCTCCGGAATCATGCCGCCGGCGCTCGCTGCGCCCAGCATCGACTTGAGATACGGAACCGGGTCCCCGCCGGCGTCGATCGCGTAATGGCCGCGTTCACCACTGAGCAGCGGCCACGCACGACCGATGCCGTCGCCGTCGAACGGTCGGCCGTCTGCATGTTCGCCGTAACCGTCCTCGTTGTAGCGGTGGTAGAAAACGCCGGTCGGCGTGTCCACGCGCAGTAATGCGTCGACGAGTTTCACGGTGTCGCGTACGCGGGGGTCGTTGGCAGCGCGCAAGCCGAGCCGTACCAGATACAGGAACTCCATCCCCAGCAGGTCGCGCGCGCTTACGCTCTCGCCATCACGGTTCTTGAGTTCCACGCGTCCGCGTTCCGCGGTCTCGCACGGCGGCGTGATGCGCACGTAGTGGCCGCGCGTGCCGTGTTCACGATCGAGGTCGGTGGCTTCGCTGTATACCCAGCCTTCGAGGCGCGCGTTCCAGTCATCCGCGAGCGACAACGCATAGTCCTTCTCGGGCGCATCCAGGAAATGCTGCGCGCCCGCCACCAGCGCCGCGATTGCGGCCGCCAGTGTGAACGGACTCGCGCCGGCGTTCTCTTCCCAGCGATCTTCCGGGCTGAAGGGTCCGGTTCGGGCGACGAACCCGAGCGCCGAGCGCGCCATGCGCAGCGCCTGCGGCTGCATTTCGCCAAGCTCGCCCACCTCGTCGAGCTTGGCGGCCAGCAGCACCGGCAACGCCACTTCGTCGAGCTGGATGCCGGTCCAGAATGGCCGGCCGTCGCCGAAATTGTTCTGCACCCAATGACCGTCCGGTTGCTGCGTGGCGATCAGGTACGCAAGCATGCCACGCGCTTCCTCATGCTGCCCGCAGGCCAAGAGCGCGAATCCCGCTTCCACCGCGTCGCGCGGCCACACCAAATGGTAACCGCCCGGATCGTCGCGGCTCGCGCCCCACGGCGTACTCATGCTGGCGACCACCGCGCCCGGATAGGTGCGGTCATCGTGCACCTTGAGCACCATCGCGGAACGGCGTGCCTCGCGCGCCAGCGCCGGCGTCGGGGATGGGGTCTTGAGCCCGCGCGCCCACCGTCGCCATCCGTCGACGAAACGATCGCGCGCCAACGTATAACCGGACGCGAGCGCGGATTCGCCGAGGGTGCGCGCGCCTTCGGGAGTTTCCGCGAACGCCAGCGCAAGCGTGCCGGCTGTGCTGGCCAGCTCACCCAGCAGTGCGACGTTGCCGGAGTGCGCGTTGGCGAACTGCCAGGTCATCGCGCCGTGTTGATGAAAATCCTGCCAGCCGTCCGATACGCCAACATAACCGGCGCTGCCACGCGCGATTCCTCCATCGGCCAGCAGCGCCAGCGCGGCGGCGCCGTGCACGGCCATCAGCCCCTGCGGGGCGACCCACGCGGAATTGTCATGACCGGAACCGCCGAGGTGCGGCGCAACCAGCACGTAGAGTTTCAGCCCCTTCCCTTTCAGGCGGTAGTTCACCAACACCGCGTCACGCAGCGGGTCCGCCAGGAACTCGAGCTGCAACTGGTAACGCGGGTGCTGGTGCAACACGCGTGGCAACGGAATTTCCGGCGCCGGCGTGCTGAGTTGGTAGCGGTGCTCACGCTTGACCTCTGCCCAGAAATCTTCGCCCGCGACAATGAAGCCCAGGTCACGAATCTGCGGCACGCTGCAGGTGGGCCAGAACACTTCATTGAGGATGCCGTAGCCGACCGTGAACCATATGTGGCTCGAACCCAACGCTGTGCCGACGAGATCCTTCGCGCTGCTGGCCCAGGTGGGCGAACCGCCAGGCTGACCGGGAGCATCCATTGCAAGTCTCCTGATGACGTGCGCAGCCGCAGGGCGCGAGCGTGCGAGAATCGCCGGGTCCGCGGCACCAGGAGGGTCGCATCGCACGACACTTCAGTATATCGCGCGGTGCCTCGCGTCGAGAATCTCCCATCGAAAAACAGGG
Source organism: Rhodanobacteraceae bacterium (assembly GCA_050738055.1). GTDB lineage: Bacteria > Pseudomonadota > Gammaproteobacteria > Xanthomonadales > Rhodanobacteraceae > 66-474. Next base: position 1,844 of record JBOHYT010000326.1, on the reverse strand, counting down.
CCCGGCGATCACGCGACGTACAGGCAGTTTGGTAGGGCGGAATCGGCGCAGCCGCTTCCGCCAAGGGCGAATCCGGCGGAAACCGCTTCGCGGGTTCCGCCCTACGCCTCTCCATGGTAGCCACCCCGGCCCGCGGCAAGGCACTACGTACTCTGAACGCAGGACAGCGTGGACACGCATGGGGTTTGGTGTCGCGCGGAAGCGTTGGCTATAGTAGAAAATTCCGCACGAACATCGCGCGGCCCGGAAACCCACATGGAAGGATGGGTCTGACCATGCCCAGCAAATCCCCGTCAAGGCGCGCGAGCACGGAGCGGCTGACGAGCCTCGCCGCCGAACGCGTGGTGATCGAGGCGGTCTCGCCGGAAATCGACGGCGGTCGGCACCCGGCCAAACGCGTGGTCGGCGACACGCTGGACGTATGGGCCGACATCTTCTGTGACGGTCACGAGGTCCTCGCCGCCTGCGTCTGCTTCCGCGAAGCGCGCGAGACGCAGTGGAGCGAAACGCCGATGACGCTGGTCGACAACGACCGTTGGCGCGGCAGCTTCCCGCTGGAACATAACACGCGCTACGTCTACACCATCGAGGCATGGCGCGACCGCTTCGCAACCTGGCGCGAGGATTTCATCAAGAAGCGCGACGCGGGGCAGGACATCGCGCTGGAACTGCTGGAAGGACGCGAGCTGATCCACGAGGCGAGCGCGGGTGCGCCGCGCGAATTCGCAGGGTTCGTGAAGAACCTCGATGCCGCGCACGACGACGGCCAACTCGAAAGCCTGCTGCTCGATCCCGAATTGTCCGCGTGCATGCGCAGCCACGGGCCGCGCACCAGCGCAACACGGTATCGCCACGAGCTGGAAGTCTTCGTCGACCGGGCCGCCGCGCGCTTCTGTGCGTGGTATGAGATGTTTCCGCGCTCGGCGGCCAACGACGCGCACCGGCACGGGACCTTCGACGACGTGATCGCGCGCCTGCCGTACGTGCGCGAACTCGGCTTCGACGTGTTGTACCTGCCGCCGATCCATCCGATTGGCACGAGCCACCGCAAGGGCAGGAACAACGCGCTGGACGCGGCGCCCGACGATCCCGGCAGTCCGTGGGCCATTGGTTCGCAAGAAGGCGGCCACACTGCGATCCACCCGGAACTGGGGACGATCGAGGATTTCCGGCGACTGGTCGCGGCGGCAAACGAACACGGCATCGAGATCGCGCTGGATTTCGCGATCCAGTGCTCGCGCGACCATCCCTGGATCACGGAGCACCCGGAATGGTTCGACTGGCGGCCGGACGGCACCATCAAGTACGCCGAGAACCCGCCCAAGAAATACCAGGACATCGTCAACGTGCATTTCTACCGCGATGCCCTGCCCTCGCTGTGGCTGGCCTTGCGCGACGTGGTGTTGTACTGGATCGACCAGGGTGTGCGCATCTTCCGCGTTGACAATCCGCACACCAAGCCCGTGCCATTCTGGGAGTGGCTGATCCGCGAGATCCAGGATCGCGACCCCGCCGTGATCTTCCTCGCCGAGGCGTTCACGCGGCCCAAGATGATGAAGAAATTGGCCAAGGCCGGCTTCACCCAGTCCTACAGCTATTTCACATGGCGCAATACCAAGGCCGAATTGACCGAATACCTGACCGAGCTGACCACCGAGGTGACGAAGGAATTCATGCGGCCGAATTTGTTCGTGAACACGCCCGACATCAATCCGCCTATCCTGCAGACCGGCGCGCGCGCCGCGTTCCAGACCCGGGCCGCGCTGGCCGCGACGCTGTCCAGCGCCTGGGGCATCTACAGCGGCTTCGAGCTGTGCGAATCTGCGCCGATCCCCGGTCGCGAG
>JBOHYT010000325.1:0-2901 GCA_050738055.1 Rhodanobacteraceae bacterium | reverse complement strand
GGCGGTGATCACCTTGTTGCGCCGGAAACTGCGCAACGCCATTTCAAGGTAATAGGCCAGCATGGGTGTCCGCCGTTGTGTTTTTGTTGACTACTACTACATGTGGCACAAGTCGTGCCAGCTACGCACCTCAAACAATGTTTGTAAATTCAATTTGTTACAGGCTTACACTTTTTTGAAAAGTGTCCGCGGACACTCTGCGGACACTTCCCGGACACTTTATTTAGCGAAATGCAACAATAGCGAGTCAATCGTGCGGTGTGATCGAGTTGGCCATCGCCCGTCGTCCTTCCAGCCGGCAGGCGCAGTCTCTCGGCCCAGTGCAGAGTGCAGCAAGTTGGGATTCGGACGCGATCGTTGGTCAGCCCGAAAGCCACCGGTCGCGAGTGACCGGAAGAGGTCGAACTGCGACAGTCGTGATCGGGCCTTGGGCAAGGTCAATCCTTGGGCGCGCGTCGACGCCTTTCAATCGCACGCAAACTGGCGTCGCGGCATGTCCCCGGTGATTGATGTTGCAGTAAACGCGTCGCTGCCGGATCGGAGCGGAGTGGATTCGCGCGCGAAAGTCAGCGCGCCGGATGCAGCGCCGATTATGTGGTCGCACGCGACAACGGAGATTGGTGTCCAGCCGCACAACCTTTGTCCATTTGGTGTATATTTTGAACTAAATGGAGACTGCAATGAATGCTCAGATTGCGCCGAACCGGGAATCCGTGTTCACCCGTATCGGGCGGCTGCTCGACCTCAAGGTGGAATCCGAGGCGGATCTGTTCCGCATCGGCCAGGGTGGCATTACGTCCCACGCCTTCAGGCGCGCTACCTCGAAGCTCGATCTCCCGCTCGATTTGATTGGCCCTGCCACGACGATACGCCGGCGGTTGGAGGCGAATCAGCGATTCAACACGGCCGAATCCGAGCGCCTGCTGCGCGTGGCGCGCGTGTATGCCGAGGCAGCCGCGTTGTTCGGTGACGAGGCCGCGACGAAGGCGTGGATGAATGCTGCTACTGAATTCGTACCCGGGCAGCCGCCCGTCACGCCGGTCCAGCTTGCAACCTCCGACAGCGGCGCGCGCTTGATCGAGGCGACTATCCTGCGCACCGCCCACGGGATCTTTTGATGCTCCGCGGGTGGAGGATTTCGGAGTGGACGGGACTGGATGGAAACGGCGGGCTGTTCGTTGCGGGGCGGTGGCATTCGCGCGGGCAGAGGGTGCTGTACGTCGGCGAGCATCCCGCGCTGGCACTCATCGAGAGCATGGCTCACATGCGCGTGTCGCTATCGGCCATCCCGCTCACGTTGAAGCTGATCGCCGTGGACATCAAGGACGGCGCCAGCATGTCGCCGACTCCCGCACTTCCGCCCGGTTGGGAGGCCAATGAAGTGGCGAGCCGTGCGATCGGCGACGCCTGGCTCCAAGGCAACTCGGCCCTTGTGCTGCCCGTGCCGTCAGCGATCATCGCGCACGCCAGAAATTACCTCATCAACCCGGGCCATCGGCAGGCTTCCACGCACCTGAAGGAAGCGATGGTCGAGCCGATCTGGATGGAGCCCCGATTCCTGCGCTGAGTGTCGTCACGCGAAGCACTGACTTGGCAGTTGGCGAGAGGGCGCGATGTTGCGGGTTCTGGTCGGATCCCGCAACCCTCTACTACGTGTTGTAGCGTGAGGTGACCTGACGAAGCGCTCCTGCGTGCAGTTGGTTGACGGGTGATTTGTCGCGCCGAAAGCCGACGGCGGTGAAGCCGAACGCGTCGGTTCCTTCCTTGCCCTGACGACCCACCCCACGGATGGGGCCAAGGGGGATTCAGAATCGGTATCCGCATCGTGGCGTGGGATGGCCGCTGATCATTCTTTCGCGGATTTCGGAAGTGCCAGTCGTGAAGCCAAGGCTGCGCCGCGGAGCATTCCACGCAACTCGGCAACCTCTTGCTGCAGTGCCTTGACGTCGCGCGTCAATTCGCGGACCGCTTCGGCAGTCGCGTCGATTTTGGAGTTCATTACCAGAACGTCACGCAACGCACCGAGCATGTCCTTGACGGTACTCACGGGCGCTTCCTCGCCGTCGGGCTGGACTGGCTTCGCTTCCACGCCTTGTATTGCGCGAATTCGGCCAAGGCCTGATCGAGCGCAGTATTGGTGCGCGCCGTGCTGTCGCGCACAGCTTCCAGCAGTGCGTCGAGACCTGTGTCGTCGGGCACATCAGGCACACGGGCCTTGCGCCGCAAATAGGCGCCTACGGAATCGAACCCAGCTCGTTGGGCCTGGGCAAAAAGTTCCTTTTTCTCCTTTGGCGTCATCAGGATCGTTACGCGTGCGGTAGCACTCAATGGCCGCCTCGGTTATTAGAATGACAAGCGTATGATAACACATCCCACCGGCCCATACTGAAATCCGGATGCCTTTCAGAGCCCGCTGCCACGGCTTGGTGCCGCAGCTTGCGCCGCGGCGGCGAACGTGCCGGTAAACGCGCGCGAACGGCGCAGCTACCGTTTTCGTCCGCGCGGCGAGTGCGGCGACAATTGCCTGGCGCACGCGCGCAGCCAGTCGATCGCGCCGAGGCGTTGCCAGAGGCCGAGGGTGTCGCGGCGATAGATCCACGCTTCCTCGTCGCCGCCAATGAGGATGCCCCATCGATCCTGTTTGGGTGGTTTCGGATCGGCTTTCAGCAACCACGCCAGCAATTTCGGTGAATTCTGGACGGCGCCGCGCAACGCAACCAGTGCTTCTTCGCGACGACCCGCCGCGAACAAGGCCAGCGCGTGGTTGTAGCGCATGTTCCCGAAGTCATCGGGGTATTGCGCCGTCAGGGCCAATGCGTCGTCGATGCGAGCGTGCTCAAGATACGCCCGCATCAAGTTGTCGCGGAATCCCTGGTTGTCGTTCGGGTTGAGGGTGAGCAC
>JBOHYT010000324.1:0-2663 GCA_050738055.1 Rhodanobacteraceae bacterium | reverse complement strand
GCCTATGGCGGAAGCGGCTGCGCCGATTCCGCCCTACCTGATTTTTGTCTTGTGAGCCCTTTTGCAACGGATTTGCACGGATGCGCACGGATAAAAGCTTTCGATCCGTGTGATCCTGTCGATCGTGGTAAAGGCTCTCTGATTTTGCAACAAGGATTTACGTGTTGTTTCTTGAGAAATCGGCGCAAATCCGCGGCAAGCAGGCTCTTCGCGGGCCGCTACCGGATCCGGACCAGCACGATCGTGATGTTGTCGCGCCCGGCGGAATCGAGCGCCGCCAGCAACAGGTGATCGACGCATTCCTGCGCGGCCAGGTCGCTGCGCGCGAGCACCTCCGCGATCCTTGCATCGTCCAGTTCCTCGGTCAGGCCGTCGCTGCACAACAGGAACTGCATGCCGGCCGAACAGCGCCCGGTCAGCGGCTGAACCTTCAAGGCGTCGGGCGGGGTGATGCCGAGCGCCTGGGTGATCTGGTTGCGCTGCGGGTGGCTGCGGGCTTCATCTGCGGAGATGGTGCCCTGTTCGACCAGTTCCTGGACCACCGAGTCGTCGCGCGAAAGCTGTTTCAGCGCGCCCTGCGACCACAGGTAGATGCGGCTGTCGCCAACCCAGGCGATCTCGAACCCGTAGCCGCCACCGAGCTTCAGCGCCGCGAGCGTGGTGCCCATAGGCAGCATCGTCGTGACACCGTGGGGGTGTGCGAGGATCGCGCCGTTGGCGCGCAGCGCGGCCTCGCCCAGGTCCTTCCCGTCGCGAACCGAAGCGACCACCGTGTCCCTGGCCAGCGCGCTGGCCAGTTCACCATGTTCGTGACCCCCCAGCCCGTCGGCAACCAGGAACAGTCCCAGTTCCGCATCGGCCCAGTAGGTGTCCTCGTTGTGCTCGCGGCGCAAGCCGACGTGGGTGGCGTGTCCAAATTCGATCATGGCGTGGCCGTGCCGGCGCGGAAGCCGCCGGCGGTCCGGCGTGCCGAGGATGCTGGCGTCAAGTTCCGGTGCCGCCCGTTTCCAGCCGCGAGGAGAATACCTTCAGCTCGCGCATGACACGCAGCACGTGGCGGTGCAGTTCCTCGTTCTCGGGTGTGCGGGCGGTGCTGGTTTCGTGGTAGACCAGCGCGAGCCACAGCGCCAGTCCGCGCATGCGTACCTGCACGTTGTCGGAACGCGCACGCTCGTAGCCGATCTCCAGGCCGCCGGTCGTGACGCCGTCTTCGGCGTGGGTGCCGTACAGCGAAGGCTCGGGGCTGCCCGCGACGTTGTCGCATTCGCGCTTGACCAGATCGGCAAGCTGGTCGCGATACAAACGCGGCAGTTCCAGGCTGCGTTGTTCGATATCCGCGAGTTGCCGCCGCAGGCGCGCGTTGCGGCCCATGGCCGTGACGCGCGTGACGACACGGCGGAGGTAATTGCCCCCCGATTTCGGACGGTCCGGGACCAACGACAGGTTCCTCACGCAGTTTCGCCATTCCCCGTGTCCCGCGATTGTGCCGGGAACGCCCGCCGGCTACAAATGCCCCAGTCTCTTTCCGAGCTGGATGCGGGCCTCGCTGGCGAAGGAAGTATCGAATCGGCCGGACGAGGGCAGCAGCACGATCACCGTTGATCCCATTTCGAAACGCCCCATCTCGGCGAAGCGTGCCGGCCGGATTCCGTGGCCGCGCCAGTCGTGCCGGGATACGCTGCGCGCGTAGGGAGGCACTTCGGCGCCACTCCAGACCGTGGTGATCCCGGAAACCAGCATCGCGCCGACCAGCGCCACGACAAACGGTCCATGCGCTCCCTCGAAATGGCAGATCAGCCGCTCGTTGCGCGCGAACAGTCGCGGGATGTCGGCGACCGGTCCGGGTGCGACGCTGAACAAGCGGCCCGGTACGTGTACCGTCTCGACGAGTTCGCCTTCCAGAGGCATGTGCACGCGGTGGTAGTCGCGTGGCGACAAGTACAGCGTCACAAACGAGCCATCGTGGTACGGGGCGGCGGCGCGCTCGTCGGCGAGCAGCTCGGCGACGGTGTAGCGTCGGCCCTTGGCCTGCAGGATGCGGCCGGCTTCGACATTCCCGATCTGGCTGATCCGGCCGTCGACCGGGCTCGCGATGCTGGCGGCGTCGCCGTCCGCGCGGCGCGCGTCTTCGCGCAACGCGCGGGTGAAAAACGCATTGAAGCTCTCATACGCGCGGGAATCGGGTTGCGCAGCCTCGCTCATGTCCACGCGGTAGCGGCGCACCACCCGGTGGATCAGGAAATTCTTCCAGGGCCGGAAGGTCCAGCGGGTCGCCGCGCGCACGATGCGGCTCAGGGTTTTTTGCGGGGCGAGGTATTGGACGAGAGTGCCGAATTGCATCGCGGGAGTCTAGTGGACTCGGGACTCGGGACTCGGGATTCGGGATTCGGGAGACGGGAGACGGGAGACGGGAGGCGTAGGGTCTTGACCCGCCGCACCGCCCACCATCCGGAGACGGGAGTCGGGAGCGGCGTGGCCGTATACTGCGCGATCCACGCGGGCCTTGGAATGGACGAACTCCAGACCATCATCGATTTCATCCGCCATGCCGCCAGCCGCTTCAACGCGACCGGGTTGACCTTCGGCCACAGCCACGACAACGCGATCGACGAGGCGACGCACCTGGTGTTGTCGAGCCTGCACCTGCCGCCGGATTTGCCGCC
>JBOHYT010000323.1:0-4957 GCA_050738055.1 Rhodanobacteraceae bacterium | reverse complement strand
CGCGCAGAGGTTTCCGCATGAATCCGGTCCGCAAACGGCGACTGATCGTCACCCTCGTGATCCTCGGAGCCGTGGCGATCGCCACCGGCATTTCGGTATTCGCGCTGCAGCAGAACATGACGTACCTGTACTCGCCGACCGAAGTCGACACCGGCAAGGCGCCACACGGCGGACAATTCCGATTGGGCGGCATCGTCGCGGAGGGCAGCGTCCATCGGGTGCCGGACACGCTCACCACCGATTTCGTGATTACCGATCGCTTCCAGAGCATCCCGGTGCGCTACACCGGCATCCTGCCCGACCTGTTCCGGGTCGGACAGAGCACGATCACCACCGGCCGCATGGAGCACGGCACCTTCGTCGCCACCAAGGTGCTGGCCAAGCACGACGCGACCTACATGCCGCCGCAGGTCGCGCAGGCGATCGCCAAGGCGAAGGCGGAAAACAGAGCCGGGACCGGAGACCCGGGACCGGGGACCCGGACGACAGGCGAGAATTAAGTGCCATGATTCTGATTCGACATCCCGCGCAATGCCGGTTCCTTCCGTCATGAATCCCGAACTCGGCCAGATCGCGCTGATTCTCGCGCTGCTGCTCGCCGGGCTGCAGTGCCTGCTGCCGATCATTGGCGCGTGGCGCGGCAGCAAACCGCTGATGGCGACCGCGCCGTCGCTCGCGATCGGGCAATGCGTGTTCATCGCGCTGGCGTATGCAATCTTGACCTGGTCGTTCTGGAGCAACGACTTCTCGGTCGCCTACGTCGCGCAGAACTCGAACCTTGCGCTGCCGTGGTTCTACAAACTGTCCGCGGTGTGGGGCGCCCACGAGGGCTCGCTGCTCTTGTGGATGCTGATCCTGAATTTCTGGACGGTGGCGATCGTCGCCTTCGGCAGCAAGCTGCCGCCGGCGTTCTTCTCGCGCGTGATCGGCGTGCTGGGCTTCGTGTCGTGCGGATTCCTGCTGTACACGATCACGACCTCCAACCCGTTCCTGCGGCTGTTCCCGGTGCCCGCCAATGGGGCGGACCTGAATCCGGTGCTGCAGGATCCCGGGCTGGTGTTCCATCCGCCGCTGCTCTACATGGGCTACGTCGGGTTCAGTGTCGCCTTCGCGTTCGCGATCGCGTCGCTGCTGGGCGGCGAGCTGAAATCGACCTGGGTGCGCTGGTCGCGACCGTGGACCAACGCGGCATGGGGATTCCTGACCGTCGGGATCGTCGCGGGCAGCGCGTGGGCGTACTACGAACTCGGTTGGGGCGGTTGGTGGTTTTGGGATCCGGTCGAGAACGCGTCGTTCATGCCGTGGCTGATCGGCGCGGCGCTGATCCACGCGCAGGCGATCACCGACAAGCGCGACGGCCTGCGCGCGTGGACATTGCTGCTGTCGATCTTCGCGTTCGCGTTCTCGCTGCTCGGCACGTTCCTGGTGCGCTCGGGCTTGCTGACCAGCGTGCACGCGTTCGCGTTCGCCCCAGCGCGCGGCGTTTTCATCCTCGTGTACCTCGCGGTGGTGGTCGGCGGCTCGCTGCTCTTGTATGCACTGCGGGCGCCCAAGGTCACCGGCGGCAAGAGTTTTGCGCTGGCCTCGCGCGAAACCATGATGCTGATCGGGAACCTGATGCTCACGGTAGCCTGCGCAATGGTGATGCTGGGCACGCTGTATCCGCTGGTCGGCGAAGCGCTCGACATCGGGCGGATTTCGGTCGGACCGCCCTACTTCGGCCCGCTGTTCCTGATCCTGATGACGCCGCTGGTGCTGGCGATGCCGTTCGGGCCACTGTCGCGCTGGGGCAAGGCGGACTTGAAGGTGTGGCGGCGCGCGCTGTTCCGCATCGTCGCGCTGGCGGTCGCGGCCGGGATCGTCGGCTTCATCCTGGGTGCGCGCACCTTCTACGAGTTGCTCGGCATCACCGCCGCCACCTGGGTGATCGCGGGCGTCGCGTTGTTCGCGATCAAGCGCTGGCGCGAGGCGCCCCGCGGCAAGCGTTATCCGTTCGAAATGCTCGGCATGATGCTGGCGCATGTCGGAATCGGCGTGTTCATCGCCGGCGCGATCCTGACCCGCTCGATGAGCGTCGAGCAGGACGTCAGCATGAAGCCTGGCAGCACGGTGGAGGTCGGTTCCTACGATTTTCATTTCAACGGCGTCGCCGAAACCCGTGGGCCGAACTACCGTGCGCAGCAAGGCACGGTAGTGGTCTCGCGCAACGGCAAACAAGTGGTGGTCCTGCACCCGCAGAAGCGCACCTATTCGGGCGGCCAGGTGCAAACCGAGGCGTCGATCCAGGCAGGCGTGTTCCGCGACCTGTATGTGTCGCTGGGCGATCCGATCGGTGATGGCGCGTGGTCGCTGCGCGTCTATGACAAGCCGTTCGTGCGCTGGATCTGGGGCGGCGGCGTGTTGATGATGCTCGGCGGATTCACGGTGATCCTCGACAAACGCTTCCGCCTGCGCCGCGCGGTCGAGCCCGAAACCGCGCGCCCAGAACCCGAGCCCGAGGCGCCGCGCAAGCTGGCGGAAGACCAGGCGTGAACGAAGCGGTTCGCAAACCCGTTGCGCGTTTCGTGCCGTTCGTCGTGTTTGCGATGCTGGTGGCGTTCTTTGTCGTCGGCTTGGTATGGAACCAGAGCCACGACGCACGCTTCGTACCGAGCCCATTGATCAACAAGCCGGCACCCGATTTCCGGCTGCCGCGGCTCGACCAACCGACCGAGTTCGTGACCAAGGCCGACATGCTGGGCAAGCCCTACCTGCTCAACGTGTTCGCGAGCTGGTGCTATGCCTGCGGCGAGGAACACCCGACGCTGATGGCCTGGCGCGACCGCTTCGGCATCCCGCTGATCGGCTACGACTACAAGGACGCGCCGCAGGATGCGCGCGCCTGGCTCGAGCGTCACGGCAGCCCGTATCACGAAGTGGTCACCGACCAGTCCGGTGACACCGCGATCAATTTCGGCGTGTATGGCGCACCGGAAACCTACCTGATCGACGCCCAGGGCATCATCCGCTACAAGCACATCGGGCCGTTGACGCCCGAGGTCATCGCGAAGGATCTCGAACCGAGAATCCACCAACTCGAGCAGGAGGGCAGCACATGAAGCGCCTGCTCCTCGTCGTGCTGGTCGCGATCGCGCTGTCGGTGAGCAGCGCCGCGTTCGCGATCGATCCGCTGCCGTTCCAGAACAACGCCCAACGCGAACGCTTCCAGCACCTGACCGGCGAATTGCGCTGCATGGTCTGCCAGGACGAAAGCCTGTTGGCCTCCAACGCGGATTTCGCCAAGCAATTGCGGCGGCAGATCTTCGACCAGATGCAGCAAGGCAAGAGCGACAAGGAAATCAAGGACTGGCTGGTCGCGCGCTATTCGACGTTCATCCTGTACGACCCACCGCTGCAGGCCAGCACCCTTGCGCTCTGGTTTGGCACGCCCGCAATCCTGCTGATCGGAGCAGGCGTGGTGGTCGTGCTGCTGCGCCGCCGCGTCCGACCGGCGAACGCCATCGCCGAAGAGCCCGGAGAGGACTGGTGACCATCCGCTTTCTCGTCATCGCCGCCGTGATGGTGGTGGCCGCGCTGGCCTGCGTCCTGGTACCGATGCTGCGCAGCGCACGCCGCGGCGGCCGGCCACGCGGACCTTTCGTGCTTGCCCTGCTGCTGGCGCTCGCGATGCCGCCCGCGGTGCTGGCGATGTACCTCGCGATCGGCACGCCCCAGGCACTGCGGCCTGCGCCGGTGCCCGACCACGCCGACCTCGCCAACGCGACCCGGCAACTGAAGGCGAGCCTCGCGAAGAAGCCCGGCGACGCCCATGGCTGGGCGCTGCTGGCGCAGGCGTATTCCGCCCTCAATCAGCCGCAACAGGCGCTGGGCGCGTTGAACCATTTGCTGAAGCTGAAACCGGACGACCCGGACGCGATGGTGGCGTGGGTCGAGGCGTCAGCGGAAACCAACCCCTCACACCGGATCGGCGACACTTCGCGGGCGAAACTGCAACGGGTGCTGCAGATCGACCCGACCCACCAGCGCGCGCTGTGGCTGCTCGGCATCAGCGACTTCCAGCGCGCCGATTACGTCGACGCCGCAGGCCATTGGAAAACCCTGCTGCCGCTGCTGCAGCCGGGTTCCAAGGTTGCCGCCACCGTGCAACAGGAACTGGCCGAAGCCGAGGCGCGTGCGGGCGGCGCCGAGCTCGCCACCGCTTCCACGAGCGGCGTAGCCGCGGCGCCGACTGCAGCACGCGTCGCGATCCAGGTCACGGTCAACATCCAGGACCAGATGCTCGACAAGATCAAGCCTGGCGAAACCCTGTTCGTGTTCGCCAAGGCGGTCGACGGTCCGCCGATGCCGCTTGCCGTGGCGAAACTCGACAACGCGAAATTTCCGGCCACCGTCACCCTGACCGACGCGCTGGCGATGTCGCCCGCACTGCGCCTGTCGCAGTACCGCAAGGTGCAGGTCGTCGCACGACTCAGCGCCAGCGGCAACGCGATGCCGCAGGCGGGCGACCTGCAATCGACGCCGATGGAAGTCGCCACCGACAGCCGCTTGCCCGTCACGCTGACGATCGACCGGGTGGATTGACCGGCCCGGGATCCGGGATCCGGGATTCGGGACCCGGGAAAAGCGTAACCGTTGTCGCCTCTCGGCGGCGAAGTAATCGTTCCGCGCGGGACAGTGCCTTGCTCCCTCCCCTTCAAGGGGAGGGCTGGGGTGGGGATGGGTTCGATGCACGTCAGTCGTGCCAGCAACGCCATCCCGCGCCCGGCCTCTTTCCGCAATGGTGCGGAGAGTGCGAATCGGCATGACGACCTTGGCCGCACCGCGCGCATTCGCTACCCTTCACCGTTTCATTGCAGCAAGGATTCGTCTTGGCTGACGCTCGCCAATATTTCTTCCTGCCCTCGCCGTTTCCGATGAAGCGGGGCGGCGAGTTGCGCGATGCGCAGCTCGCCTATGA
>JBOHYT010000322.1:0-6407 GCA_050738055.1 Rhodanobacteraceae bacterium | reverse complement strand
GCATCCAGCGACAGCAGTCCCGGGCCGTGCGCGGCCAGGATCAGGAAGCCGCCGGCGATCGCCACGTTCTTCATGAAAGCGACCCACTCGCCTTGCTCGGCAAAGTTGGCGTGGAACAGCACCGCCGCGAGCAGGGTGTAGACGAACAGGCCCGCCGCGGCCCAGCGCGTCAGCAGCCCGCACAGGATCGCGAGGCCGCCGGAGAGTTCCGCGAAGATCGCCAGCGGCAACAATCCGGCAGGCAGGCCGTGCGCCACCAGCAGTTGCGCCGTGGCCTGATAGGCCTCGAGTTTGCCGATGCCGGACAGGATGAAGATCAACGACATTCCGAGGCGGCCGATCAGCAAGGTGAAATTCTGCATCGTGGATTCCGTGGGAGATTTGCCACCACGCGTTTGCGCGGGCGGCAGGCGTGGCCCGTCAGTTCGTCGCCGTCAGCGCCGCGCGAACCTGCGGCGACAGCACGCGCTTGGCGAACAGATAGTGGTCGCGCCAGTAATAGCCATCCAGCTCATCGAGCCGCACGGTGCCACCGCGATCCGGTGCGTTCACGAAGCGGCCGTGGCCGACGTAAATGGCAACGTGGTTGACTCGATGGCCATGCCCGAAGAACAGCAGGTCGCCGGGCTCGAGATCCTGCCTCGCGATCTTCGGCGCGTCCACCGCGGCGATCTCGCGCGAGGTGCGCGGCAGCGCGATCCCCGCCTCGGTGCGGAACACGTAATCGACCAGGCCGCTGCAGTCAAAGCCGGACGCCGGCGTGTTGCCGCCCCAGTGGTACGGCGTGCCGACCAGGCCGATGGCGCGAAACAACACGTTGTTGGCGAGCTTCGGCACCGGCGGAACCGGCGACGGTGACGGCGCAGGCGCGATGGTCGCGCACGCGGCGAGTACCAGCACGCAAACCAGGCCCCCCAGCAGTCGCGCGCGGCGCCATGACGCGATCAACGCGCAGCCCTCGGGAAGACCCGGTGACAAGCAGGCAAGTTGTGGCGGACGCGTACGCGCATCGGGTCGACGAAGGCTGCCCGGGTGGTCGGACCCGACGGTACCCCATGGCGCCGGCGGCGTCCAGCGCCCGGCGCTCGTCGGTCGCGGCGCGGTCAGCAGGCTGCGATGCGTTCGGGACCCTGGATGCGCGGCGTCGGCCGCATCTGCGCGGCCAGCGTCTCTTCGAACTGCGCGGTGCGCTGGCGTGCCGTTTCCGCGACCGCCGCGGGCACCATCTGCTCGTCGAGATAGCGTGCGAGGATGGCGCGGTGGTAGGCGTTGAAGTCCGGGTCGCGGCCGGCTTCGTCCAGCGCGGACAGCAAGGTCGCGAGCCAGCCGGCGCCTGGCGCGCGGAGCATGAGCAGGATTTCCGGAACGCTGCAGAAAGCCGTATCGGTGTTGGTATTCATGTGGATTCCCTCTGTTCACGGGGGATCAAGCAGGAATGATGCCAAACCCGCCCGGAAGCCGCCGGAAGGCCGCGTGAAGCCGGTTTCAAGGGGACGCTGCAGCCGGCCGGCGGTGCTGTGGCAATGCGGCTGGCGCGGCGGAATGTGACGCGCTCCGGCAGCCCCGACGCTGCCCGGCGTCTGCCACGACGCTAGAATATTCAGGATGGACGAATCACGCAGCGACGTACTGATCCTCGGTGGCGGCGTGATCGGTCTGTCCTGCGCGCTGGCGCTGCTGCGCCGCGGCGTGCGGGTGCGGGTGCTGGAACGCGGCGCGCCCGGATGCGGGGCCTCGCACGGAAACTGCGGTACCTTGACGCCCAGCCACGCGATTCCCCTCAGCGTGCCGGGGATGCCGTGGAAGGCGCTGCGCTGGATGCTGCGCCGGGACGCGCCGTTGTACGTGAATCCCCGTCCCGACTGGGCGCGCTGGCGCTGGCTGATCGGCTTCGCGAAACGCTGCAACCTCGGATGCGCCGAGCGCGCGGCGCTGGCACGCGCGGCGATCCTGCAACGCTCGTGGACGCTGTTGCCGCGCGTGCTGGTCGAGGAAGGCATCGAATGCGAATACGCGCCGGTCGGCAACCTGTTCGTGTATCGCGATGCGCGCACGCTGCTGGCCGATCGCCGCGAGATCGCCTGGCTGCACCGGCTGGGGATCGCCGCGGCGGCGCTGCGCGGCAGCGAAGTCGAGACCATGGAACCGGCGCTGCTCCCGGGCGTGGTCGGCGGCATCCTGCACGTCGACGACGCACAATTGCGTCCGGACAAACTGGTCGACGGTTTGGCCCGCCGCGTCCGCGAGCGCGGCGGTGTGATCGAGGCGCAGGCCGGCATCGAACGGTTCGCGACGGCGGGCAACCGGGTCGAGCGCGTGCACACCGCGCGCGGGGAGTTTGTCGCCGAGCGCGTGGTCCTGGCGCTCGGCGCGTGGACGCCGCGGCTCGCAGCGTCGCTCGGACTGGCGCTGCCCATCCAGCCCGGCAAGGGCTATTCGATCACGATGTCGCGGCCCGACCCGTGTCCGCGGCATGCGCTGGTGCTGCGCGAGGCCAGCGTGTGCGTGACGGCGTGGACGTCGGGCTTCCGGCTCGGCAGCACCATGGAGTTTTCGGGCTACGACGAGCGCCTCAACCGCACCCGCCTCGAGGCGCTGCGGCGCGGCGCGCGCGCGTACCTGCGCGCCCCGGCCGGTACGGAGCTTCAGGAGGAATGGTGGGGTTGGCGCCCGATGTGCGTGGACGAGGTCCCGCTGATCGGGCCGGTCCGGCGCTGGAACAACCTCCTGCTCGCGACCGGCCACGGCATGCTCGGGGTCAGCATGAGTGCCGCCACCGCGGAACTCGTTGCCTCGATGGTCGCCGGCGAGGCGCCGGTGCTCGATCCGCTTCCGTACGCGCCGCAACGTTTCGCCAATCTTTGAGGGAGAGCAAAAAGCATTTGACACGGATCAAAGCGGATCGAGGCGGATAGACGCGGAAGCACGAAGAGAAGGCATTGACCACGGATTTGCACGGATGACCACGGATCGAGGAGCAAATCCGTGTGTATCCGTGTCGATCCGTGGTGAATGTTCATCCGCAGGTGACGAAGAGCAAGAGCGTCGGACGCGGATCAAAGCGGATAGAAGCGGATAGAAGCGGGAGCACGAAGTGCAAACGCATTGACCACGGCTGCACGGATGACCACGGATCAACGGGCAAATCCTTGCGCGTCCGTGGGGAGGTGGCAAACGCTTGCCCGATTCCCGATTCCCACCTTTCTGCACAAAACCATCCACGGTTCAAGCACAGGATTTCCACAGACTTGTCGTATCGTTCCGTGAGACGCGCACGCGTATGATGCGCGGCATGTCGAAGCCGACACCTGCCATGCGTCCATGAGCGCGGTCCTGCCCGAACCGAGATCGCCATCGCGCGTCGACGTGTTGCGGGTGCCGCCGCACTCGATCGAGGCCGAACAGTCGGTGCTGGGTGGCCTGATGCTGGTCGGCGAAGCCTGGGACCAGGTGGCCGACCGCGTGGTCGAGGAGGATTTCTACCGGCGCGAACACCGGCTGATCTTCCGCGCGATCGGCGAACTCGCGATGGCGGGCAAGCCGTGCGACGCGGTGACGCTGGGCGAGTGGTTCGAACGCCACGGCGAAACCGCGACCGTGGGCGGCGCCGCGTACCTCGCCGAGCTCGCCAACAACACCCCGAGCGCGGCCAACATCAAGGCCTACGCCGACATCGTCCGCGACAAGTCGGTGCTGCGCAAACTGATCGAGGCCGGCACGCAGATCGCGGGCGACGGATTCAACCCCGAAGGCCGCAACACGCCGGAAATCCTCGAGACCGCTGAGCAACGCGTGTTCAAGATCGCCGAGGCCGGTGCGCGCGGGCGCAAACAAGTAGTGCCGGTGCGCCAGTCAGTGAAAGAAGCGGTGCAGATGCTGGCGGAACGTTACGCCAACCGCGGGCAATTGAACGGCCTCACCACCGGTTTCAAGGACCTCGATGACCTCACCTCCGGCATGCAGAAGCAGGATCTCGTGATCGTCGCCGGCCGTCCGTCGATGGGCAAGACCGCGTTCGCGCTCAACGTTGCCGAGGCGGTGGCGCTGCGCGCCAGGCAGCCGGTGCTGGTGTTCTCAATGGAAATGTCGGCCTCGCAACTGGCGTTTCGCCTGATTTCGTCGCTGGGCCGGATCAACCAGAAGGACCTGCGCTCGGGTGAACTGGCGGAAGAGGAATGGCCGCGCGTCACGCAGGCGGCCTCGCTGTTGTCCGAGTCCAAGATCTTCATCGACGACACCCCGGCGTTGTCGCCGGGGGAGCTGCGTTCGCGCGCGCGCCGGATGATGCGCGAGCACGGCTTGGGTCTCGTGGTGATCGATTACCTGCAATTGATGCAGGTGCCCGGCAACAGGGAAAACCGCGCCACCGAGATTTCCGAAATCTCGCGGAATCTCAAGGCCATGGCCAAGGAACTCGATGTGCCGGTGATCGCGCTGTCGCAGTTGAACCGCGCGTTGGAACAGCGCAACGACAAGCGCCCGGTGATGAGCGACCTGCGCGAATCGGGCGCGATCGAACAGGACGCCGACCTGATCCTGTTCATCTACCGCGACGAGGTCTACAACAAGGAATCGTCGCACAAGGGCATCGCCGAAATCATCATCGGCAAGCAGCGCAACGGCCCGATCGACACCATCAGGCTCACCTTCCTCGGCCAGTACACCAAGTTCGAGAACTACGCGCCGGAGGCGTACGTCGGGAGTCTGGAGTGAAGAAGGGGACCGGGGACCGGAGCCGCAACAGGATTCCAGCCTTCGCCCGGAATGCTTCGCAACCGGTTTTTCGCTCGTCATCCCGGCGAAAGCCGGGATCCATGTTTTGCGCTTTCCCGTGGCTGGGAAATGGTGTCTGGGAAATGTGGGAAATGGTGTCAGGGACAATTTCAAATCATGCGCGACATAACTGCCATGGACGTCATGAAAATTGTCCCTGACACCATTTCCGCATGAGCCGCTCCGCCACCGCCACGATCCACCTCGACGCCTTGCGCGCCAACCTCGCGCGCGTGCGCTCGCTCGCCGAAAGCGCAAAGGTGATGGCGGTGGTCAAGGCCGACGCCTACGGCCATGGCCTCGAGCGTTGCGCGCGTGCCTTTTCTGGTGCCGACGCGTTCGGCGTGGCGTCGATTGCGGACGGCCTGCGACTGCGTGCGGCGGGGCACCGCCAGCGCATCGTGGTATTGAGCGGCCCGGATGCCGCGAGCGATCTTGCCGAGATGCGCCGCCTGCAGCTCGAAGCCGTGATCCACCACAACTCGCAGCTCGCAATGCTGGAAGCGGAGCACGGCGGCGAACCGCTCAAGGTGTGGCTGAAGCTCGACACCGGCATGCACCGGCTCGGCTTTCCGGCCGATCGTGTGGTCGAACTGCACGCGCGGTTGCGTGCGTTGTCCGCGGTCGATCCATCGATCGTGTTGATGACGCACTTCGCGTCGTCGGACGAATTCAGCAACGACTTCACCGCGCGCCAGACGAAAGTGTTTCTCGATGCCACGGACGGATTGCCCGGCGAACGTGCGCTGTCGAACTCCGCGGGGCTGCTGGGCTGGCCAGATGCGCGCGGCGACTGGGTGCGCGTCGGCGGACTGTTGTACGGGCTGTCGGTCGCGATGGGCAAGTCCGGCGCGGATTTCGGCTTTGCACCCGCGATGACGCTCACCACGCGACTCGTTTCGGTGAAGCGCGTCGCGCGTGGCGAACGCATCGGCTACGGCGTGGCTTGGGAATGCCCCGAGGACATGCCCGTCGGCGTGGCCGCGATCGGCTACGGCGACGGCTACCCGCGCAGCGCGCCGTCCGGCACGCCGGTGCTGGTCGGCGATGCTCCTGCTGCGGTGATCGGCCGCGTGTCGATGGATTTGTTGACGCTCGATTTGCGGCAGGCGCCCGCCGCCAAGGTCGGCGATGTCGTCACCTTGTGGGGTTCGCAGCTTCCGGTGGAAGTGATCGCACAGCACGCCAGCACGATTTCCTACGAACTCACCTGCGGCGTCACCCGGCGCGTGTTGTTTGCCGAGGACTGACGCCATGCCCGGCCGGCGGTTCGGCACATCCGGCTATCATCGACGTGTCGAGGCACGCGAGCAGGGGAATCGCCCATGCCGATGAACGAGGAATCGACGCGCTTTCACCTGATCGATCCGGTGTTGCGCGACAAGGGTTACAACCGCATCGAGTTCATTACTTGCGAAACGCCCGCGCCGGTCGAACCGACGGGCAACAAGGGCCGCCGGCGCAAGGGTGGTGGCCGCACCGATTACCTGCTCTCCGTGCCGGTACCGGGCAAGCCCCAGCCGCTGATCGTCGGCGTGATCGAAGCCAAGGCGGAAAGCGAGGATCCGCGCAAGGGCATGCAGCAGGCGCGGCGCTATTCGGACTGCACGCGCTTCGCCGTGCGTTATGCATTT
>JBOHYT010000321.1:0-2633 GCA_050738055.1 Rhodanobacteraceae bacterium | reverse complement strand
TCCGGCGACCGGGGCGAAATTGAGGGTCTCTAAATCCGCAATTTCCCGTCATAGGGCACCTTCGTTCAAGTGCTAACTCAGGTTCCGAGTCAAGAAAATCCCCAAAATTCGACCGCTCTGGAAACCGTTCCTGGAAAATGAGTTGTGATGAGTTTTGCTAAAAATGTGCCATTGGGGACAGCGTCCCGTGCCACAATGCCTCGGGCGTTAGAAGGGAATGGATAGACTTCCGGAGCCGAAAGGACGGATTGGAAGAAGAGCGGGCGTGCCCGCCCGCGGTCCCGGCAAAGAGAGCGCGAGGCACGCTTTTCAGCGGAAACGCTCGATGACTCGCTGGACACGGGCTGGTCAGCCCGTGCCACTCAAGAACGGGCGCACTTTTCGTATTTTGTAGTGCAGACATCTTGCCTGCGGTTGTCGGGGGATGTGCGCTTGCAAGAGGAGAAGAGTCGGTTGTGATGGTGGTTAAAAAGGGCCAAGAGCCGACGTGAACGTCGGCGCTCCCAGGGGAGAACGACGGATGGACACGACGAAGCTGACGCTGCACACGGGGTTTGCGATCGGGGCGGTGGATCCGCGGGTGTTCGGCGGGTTCATCGAACACATGGGGCGGTGCGTGTACGAGGGGTTGTATCAGCCCGGCAGCCGGCAGGCCGACGCGCATGGTTATCGCAAAGATGTGCTCGGCGCGCTGGCGCAACTGCGCTTCACCGCGATGCGCTACCCGGGCGGGAATTTTGTCAGCGGCTACCACTGGCGCGACGGGGTCGGGCCGGTGAGTGCGCGGCCGACGCGCTACGAGATGGCCTGGCATTCGATCGAGCCGAACCGGTTCGGCACCAATGAATTCATGCGGCTGGCGCGGCAGATGGGCTGGAGCCCGATGCTGGCGGTGAACTTGGGGACGGGCACCGTCGAGGAAGCGGCGCGCTACGTGGAATATTGCAATCTGCCGGCCGGGACGGTCGAGACCGACGCGCGCGCGGCGCACCTCACGGCGCTGGGTTTGCCGCCCGCGCCGCACGGGGTGAAGCTGTGGTGTCTGGGCAACGAAATGGACGGGCCGTGGCAGGTGGGGCACCGGCCGGCGCGGGATTATGCGATCACGGCGAATTCCGCGGGGCGAGCGATGAAGATGGTCGATCCGACGGTCGAGCTGGTGGTGTGCGGGTCGTGCGGGACGGGGATGCACAGCTACATGGCCTGGGACCGGGAGGTGCTCGAATTGACCGCCGACACGGTGGAGTACGTGAGTCTGCACCGCTACGTGGGCAACCGCGAGAACGACACGGCGAATTATCTGGCGGTGACGAATTCGATCGACAAGCAGATCGAGGAGATGGACGCGTGCTGCCGGTTTGTGCAGGCGCAGCGGCGGATGGAGCGGCGGGTGCAGTTGTGCTTCGACGAGTGGAACGTCTGGTACAAAGACATGACCATGGACGGCAAGGGCGTGCACGCGCCGCACTTGATCGAGGAGGTGTACAACCTCGAGGATGCGCTGGTGGTGGCCGGCTTCCTGATGAGTTTTCTGCGGCACGCGGACTGCGTGAAGATCGCGAATCTGGCGCAGGTGGTGAACATCATCGCGCCGATTTTGACGCGCGGGGACGAGATGCTGGTGCAGACGATTTTCCATCCGATCCGGATGATCGCCGACCGGCGCGAGGGGGTGAGCTTGCGGACGGCGCTGACCGGGCCGCGGTACAAATCCAAAAGCTACGGCGAGGCGAATAGGATCGATGCGGCGGCGATCTTCGATGCGGCGGGGAAACGGTTGAGCGTGTTTTTGACGAACCGCTCGCAGAAGGAAACAGCGACGGTGGCGGTGGATCTGGCCGACCTGCGCATCGACGGGGTGGTCAGTGCGGAGGTGGTCACCGGGAAAAACGCCAAGGCGGTGAACCGGTTCGGCCGGCCGCCGGCGGTGGCGGCGGCGCCATTGAAGACGGTCGCGGTGAAGGGCGGAACGGGGCAGGTGAAACTGCCGGCGCTGGGGTTTGCGGCGGTGACGTTTTCGGTGCGCGGGTGAAGGCAGGGATGACGTGTGAAGGATGAGGGAAACGGGGAGAGGAAGAAAAGATTGAAGCTTGAAGGATGAAGGGGGGAATGGGGAAGGTCAGCCCGGCACGAAGCGAGGTGTGGCCGAGCGCCGTGCTGGGAATCGAGGGACGAATGCGGCCCGGAGGCCCGGAGGGGACGGCAGAATCTCGCCGGACAGAGCCGGTCGGCTCATGGCATAAAAAGGGATTTTCCGGGCGGGGGCCTTGTGGCACGGGAGGCTGTCCCGTGATTCGATGGGGATGTCTGGTGCGATCATGTTTTTACGCACCTGGGGTCACGTGTGCTACTTCGTTCTTTCTGAAGATTTAAAGGCGCGCGCTTCGCGCGCTTTTTTTATGCATGGGACAGCGTCCCATGCCACGATGCCTCTGGCATTTCCAGCGCGGTTTGCAGAGAGCATCCATTGCTTCAGAAATGTTGTGGGTATTGTGGCACGGGACGCTGTCCCGTGATTCGATGGGGATGTCTGGTGCGATTATGTTTTTACGCACTTGGGGTCACGTGTGCCACTTTGTTCTTTCTGAAGATTTAAAGGCGCGCGCTTCGCGCGCTTTTTTTATGCATGGGAC
>JBOHYT010000320.1:0-1804 GCA_050738055.1 Rhodanobacteraceae bacterium | reverse complement strand
CCAACCCTGGGTAGGCGGTCGTCAGACCGCTCCCCGCGCCCTTCGAGGCGGACCCACGCCGCCGGCCTGCCATGGCGCGGAACCGTAGCCGGCGCTCAAAGAAAGGAATTCATTTTTGCGCATCGCCCGCGACGTTCCGCGCGGGAGCACGGGGATGGCGCGACACCGCCTCGGCTCGCGCGGGCGGTCAAAGCGACCGCCTACCCAGGGTTGGTTTGCCGAGCTGCGCTCGTCCAACCAGCCCTGGGCTCTCATGTGCCAGGCCCTTTCAGGGCAAAAGAATGGCGACGCGGACGGCCGACACGGGACGCACAGAACGACGGGGGCGACACGGCCTGAAGATGAATTCTACAGAACCATCTGAAGGCTGAAGCGGCCTTGCAGAAAGCTTCGTTTCCAAGCCTTTTTCCCAGCCCGGCAAGGGGCCGCGCTCTTTGAAATGTACACGGATGCGGGGTGCGTTCGGGAGACGCTCAGCCGGCGGCTAGCCGGTTTTTGGTTTTTCGGTTGCGGCGGGGCCGGAGGAGGACAGCAGGCGGTGCGAGACGTTGCGGCGATTTTCGTCGCTGCGGCGCATGCCTTCGAGCATCAGCATCGCGAAGGTCTGATTGATGTTCTGCTCGCCCGAGAACACGCCCAGCTTCAGGGTGAAATGTCCGATGCGTTCGCGCAGCACGGAAAACACCGCCTCCGTGCCCTGTGTCGGCCCGAAGTTGGCGAAGACGATTTCGCCGCCCTTGATGATCATGTGAGCGCGGCCGCGGCGGGTGCTGCACATCAGGTTGCCGCTCTTTTTGCCGGCGTTGCAAAGCTGCAGAATTTCGACGATGCTGATGACTTCGAGGTTGCCGGCGAGGTCCGGTTCGTCCTTGCCCAGTTCGGCGGAGCGCCGCACCTTCAACAGGTCTTCGATGGTGACCGCCAGCGTGTCGACGTCGACCGGGTGGGGCTGGGGCAGGATCTTGTCGACCCCGCCTTCGAAGAGCAGTTCCTGTTTGTGCGCGTCGATATTGGCGGAGACGAGTACGATCGAGGAGCGGCTCATGGAGCGCGAGCGCTGAATCTGTTTGAGGAGGGTCAGCATTTCAATGTCGGGCAGCGGGTCGTACAGGACGATGACGTCGGCGTCCATCTGGCCGTAGGATTGGATGAGGTCGAAGCCGCCGGAAGCCCAGACCAGCGAAACCTGCGGCCATTCGCGGCTATTGCGGATGGAAACAAAGGTGTTCTGATCGAGTCCGACGAGGACTGCGGTCCCGCGCACCGTACTGGGGTCGGAATTGCTGGTCGCCACGCCTACCTTCGCTTCCAGGCCTCGTCGCCGAACCGTCCGCGGTCCGTCGACGCAACCGCCTGTTCATTCCCTTCGCACCGCCGTTCCGCCGGAAGCGCCGTTGAGACGCTGCTGCACGGACCGGACGGCAGGGCAGGAACTCCGCCGTGAAAGCTGCCTGGGACACGGCGATTTTTCACGGTTGCACCCACGCTGGGTTGTTCAAAAGCCCTCGCCGCAAGGGTTCATAATACGACATCCGGACCAAGTTTAAAGGACAGGAATGCACTTTGTGACATTTTTCCCCCAAGGCGGTACGGCATCAAGCATTGCAAGCAGCTCTACGAATTTTTGGTGGAGTTACATCTTCACAGGTGCAGGGCGGTGAGGCGGTTGGCGTGGGGGGGGCGCGGTGGAATCTGTGCAATGGGAACAGGTCGGCAGCGGTTTCGCGCGGTGAAAAGGTGGGGATACGGTGATGGCCTCGGTTCGCGCGGAAGCGCGTTTTGGGAGGGTCGTGGCGCGGTGGAG
>JBOHYT010000319.1:0-9962 GCA_050738055.1 Rhodanobacteraceae bacterium | reverse complement strand
CGTGTTCGCGGTGATGGCGACGTGGCGGCGCGGGCGCGAACTGGTGTTGCGTGAAATCCGCCATTCCGGGCTCGCCCTGGCGCCGTTCATCGCCAGCATCGCCGAGCATCCGCCGGCGCGCGTGGCCGGCACCGCGGTGTTCCTGACCGCCAACGTGCGCGCCGTGCCGCACGCGCTGCTGCACAGCATGAAGCACTTCAAGACGCTGCACGAGCGCAACGTGCTGCTGAACGTGGAAACGCTGGAGACGCCGGTGGCCGGCCCTTCCGAGTGCATGGAACTGCATGACCTTGGCCACGGCTTCCACGCCTTGACGCTGCGCTTCGGGTTTGCCGAAGATCCCGACGTGCCCGCCGCGCTCGCGAAATGCGCGGCGCTGGGTCTGCCGTTCGACATGATGGACACCACCTTCATCCTGTCGCGCGAGAACATCGTCGCTGCGCGACGCCCCGGCATGGCGCTGTGGCGAGACAAACTGTTTGCGTTCCTGTCTCGCAACGCGATGCCTGCGACCGCGTTCTTCCATATTCCCGGCAATCGGCTGGTGGAATTGGGTACGCAAGTCGAAATCTGAGCGCGGATTTCCGTCGCTGTCGTAGTGCTCGATCCATGGTCATCTGAGCAAATCGCTGGCAAAAAGCAGGCCGTAGGGCGGGTCTTGACCCGCCGCTGTGATCGTGGAGGATCGGCGGGTCAAGACCCGCCCTACGCCCGCTGCGCCAGGCGCGCGGCGGCATTCGGGGTGACATCCCTGCGAAGCCGGCGCATCATGAGAATCGCGGGCGGGAAGTGGCGGCCACGCGTGGACGGACGCGGTATTCGTCTGCAGCGCCAGCAAGGAGGTGTCGGATGCCGGAGAAACGGGCCATCGAGCGGGCAAAAAAGGACAAGCGCGAAGGCAAATCCGCCAGCACCCAGGCGGGCGAATTCGTACGCGAGGAAATCGAGCACGTCCGCGAAGGCAAGCACGGTGCGCGTTCCACCAAGCAGGCGATCGCGATCGGCTTGTCCGAGGCGCGCCGCGCCGGGGTGGATTTGCCACCGCCGAAGAGGGGCAACGCGTCGAAGGCGACGCGCAAGGCCGCCGAGCGCGATCGGGCCGCGGGCAAGCAGGGATCCGCAAAACCGTCGCCGAAGCGTTCGCGTGCCACCCGCAAGGCGTTGAAGCGCGAGGGCCATTCGGCCGCCTCGAAACAGGCGCTTTCCAGGCATGCGCGCAAGTCGGCGCGCAACCGAACCGCGAGCGAACGTTCGCAGGCCGCGAAAAAGGCCGCGCGTACCAAAGGTCCGAAAGAACGCTCGCAGGCTGCAAAGAAGGCTGCGCGTACGCGCAAGGGGTGAAGCCATGCCCCGCAAGGCTGCTGGCGCAAAACCCCGCCCATCGAGCGGAAAAGGCAACGGTGGTGGCCAGCGCTGGTCCGGGCGCGTCACGGAAACCAGCCATGCTCTGGCGCTCGACGAGGGCGTGTTCGCGCTCGACAACCCGCGCGCGATCGCACGCTCGCTGAAACAGTCGGCCGACCGCAGTCGTGAACGCAAAGCCGAGCCGTTCCGGTCGGCGAGGTCGATGCTGACGTTTTATATCAATCGAGCGGGGAGCAATCTTCCCAAGCGCAGGCGCGCCATGCTGGAGGCCGCCAAGAACGAGCTGCGCGATCTCTACGGGCGGCCGCGCAAGGATTGAGGCTTTCGGTGGGTGAGCGTGGTGTCGGTCGGAGGGACGGCGCGGGCCTTGACCCACCACGGCGGTTGTTTTCTGCGGCGGGTTGAAACCCGCCCTACGCACGCTTGCCGAAAACAGACCGTAGGGTGGGTCTTGACCCACCACGGTGGTTGTTTTCGGCGGCGGGTTGAAACCCGCCGGAAGCCTGCCTGCCGATTGGAAACGAGCGATTCGCTGTGCGACGTCTGCCATAATCGCCGCATGAACGAAGCCCGCGTCGTCGACCCCGCCGAGACCCGCGACGAGGAAGTGCTGGAAGCCAGCATTCGGCCGCGCACGCTGGCCGAGTACGTCGGCCAGCCGACGATGCGTGAACAGCTCGCGCTGTCGATCGAGGCGGCAAAAAAACGCGGCGATGCGCTGGATCACGTGCTGGTGTTCGGGCCGCCCGGCCTCGGCAAGACCACGCTCTCGCACGTGATCGCCAACGAACTCGGCGTCAACCTGCGCAGTACCTCGGGTCCGGTACTCGAACGCGCCGGTGACCTCGCTGCGCTGCTCACGAACCTGCAGCCGCGCGACGTGCTGTTCATCGACGAGATCCACCGCCTGTCGCCGGTGGTGGAAGAAGTGTTGTATCCGGCGCTCGAGGATTTCCAGATCGACATCATGCTGGGCGAAGGCCCGGCCGCGCGCTCGATCAAGCTGGACCTGCCACCGTTCACGCTGGTCGGTGCCACGACCCGCGCCGGAATGCTGACATCACCGCTACGTGACCGTTTCGGCATCGTGCATCGGCTCGAGTTCTACACGCCGGCGGAACTCGCGGCGATCGTGCGCCGTGCGGCGAGGATCCTCGGCATCGGATGCGACGACGACGGCGCCGACGAGATCGCTCGCCGCGCGCGCGGCACTCCGCGGATCGCCAACCGCCTGTTGCGCCGCGTGCGCGACTACGCCGAAGTGCGCGCGGACGGACGGATCACCCGCGCGGCGGCGTCCGCTGCGCTGGAGATGCTCAAGATCGATGCCGGCGGCTACGACGAGCTGGATCGACGCCTGCTGCGGCTGGTCCTGGAACAGTTCGAGGGCGGTCCGGTGGGCGTCGAATCACTGGCCGCGGCACTGGCCGAGGACCGTGACACCATCGAGGACGTCATCGAACCCTACCTGATCCAGCAGGGCCTCGTCGCGCGCACCGCGCGCGGGCGGATCGCCACGGCGAAAGCCTGGCGGCATTTTGGCCTCAAGCCGCCGCGCACCGCCGAACCGGCATTGAACCTGTTCGATGAAACGGGGTCCGAAACGGGGTCGGGTCCGAAAGACGAAGTGGGGTCAGAGTGAATTTCCGGAATGGCTTCCGGACGCCGGGGAGGAGTGATGGTAATTCACCCTGACCCCGGACCGTCATTCAGTTGGCGGATACGGGTCTATTGGGAAGATACCGATGCAGGTGGCGTGGTGTACTACGCGGGTTACCTGCGATTTCTTGAGCGCGCGCGCAGCGAATGGATGCGCGCCGCCGGGCTGGGGCAGGATGCCATCCGCCGCTCCCACGGCGTGGTGTTCGTGGTGCGGGAACTCGACATCGCCTATGACAAGCCGGCGCGGCTCGACGACGAACTCGATGCGACGGTGCGCGTTGCGCGCCTGCGTACCGCCAGCATCGACATCGCACAGACCGTGCTCCGCGTGGCCGACCGCGTTACGCTTGCGCGCGCGAATGTGCGGGTCGCCTGCATCGACGCGCAGGCCTTCGCGCCTTGCCGCATTCCTTCCGACATCGCAGCGCTGATCCAACAAGGAACCACGCAAGCATGAACGATTCGATCAATATCCTCAGTCTGGTTGCCCATGCCAGCTTGCCGGTGCAGTTCGTGTTGGCGGTTCTGATCATCTTCTCGTTCAGCTCGTGGGTGATCATCTTCCGCAAGAAAATGATGCTGGATGCAGCCACCCGTGACGCCGACGGTTTCGAGGAACGTTTCTGGTCCGGCGTGGATCTGGCCGCGCTGTTCCGCGAAGTCAGCAACCGCGCCGGCGAGGCGGGCGGACTCGCCGCCGTATTCGAATCCGGATTCCGCGAATTCGTGCGCCAGCGCCAGCGTGACAACGAGGACCGGCGGGTGGTGATGGAGGCGTCCGAACGGGCGATGCGGGTCGTCGGCACGCGCGAGGCGGAAAAGCTCGAGCACAATCTGGAATACCTCGCCAACGTCGGCTCGATCAGCACCTACGTCGGCCTGTTCGGCACCGTGTGGGGCATCATGATCGCCTTCCAGGGCCTGGGCTCCTTGAAGGAAGCCACCATCGCCACCGTGGCGCCGGGCATTTCCGAAGCCCTGGTTTCGACGGCGATGGGGTTGATCGCCGCGATCCCGGCGGTGTGGGCGTACAACCGCTACTCGACCCGGCTGGAGCGCATCACGTTGCGTTACGACACCTTCCAGGAAGAATTTTCTTCGGTGCTGCAGCGACAGATGCAGGCCGGCCAGCCCGCGCCGCCCGCGTCCGGCCGCGCGGAAGCGCGCGTGCGCTGAGGCCGGAGGATCGCACGCCATGGCAACGGTACATCGTCGCGGCCGCAGCCGTCGTCGCCGGATGGCGGAAATCAACATCGTGCCCTACATCGACGTGATGCTGGTGCTGCTGATCATCTTCATGGTGACCGCGCCGATGCTGAACCTGGGCGCCGACATCCACCTGCCGCAATCGGCAGCCAAGACGCTGCAGAACGAAAAGCAGCCGGTGGTGGTGTCGGTCGACGAGCAGGGCAACGTGTTCGTGACCCTCGGCAAGAGCCCGCGCGAACAGGTCGACGATGCAACCCTGGTCAAGGAAGTCTCCGCGTTCGTGAAACAGGATCCAAAGGTGTCGGTGCTCCTCGCGGGCGACAAGCGCGTCGACTACGGTCGCGTCAACCAGGTGCTGGGGTTGTTGCAGGAAGCCGGCGTCGCCAAGGTCGGCTTGATGAGCCAGCCGGAAACCACCGTCGTGCCCGCCGGCCATGGAAAGGGCTGACGCCACCCCGCGCGCGGTCGTCTATGCCGCGCTGCTGCATCTCGGCATCGTCGGCTTCCTGGCGCTGGCGATGCTCAACTGCACCAACTGGGAAAGCGTCGCCGACTTTCTGCACGTGCCCGGATCGCTGCGCCCGGTGACCTGCACGCGCGTGGTGCGCCTCGAAGGTCCGGTGATTGAAGCGACGCTGGTCGGCCCGGTCGGCGCGCCGCCGCCACCCGCCGTCAAGCACGCACCGAAAGCCTCACCCAAACACGAGCAAAAAGTCGAACCGAAGCCGAAACCGCCGCCGCCGGCCAGCGCGAAGGTGTTGCCCAAGCCGGTGCAGCAACCCAAACCGAAGGACCAGGAAAAGATCGCCGAGCTTGCCGAGCAGAAGGCCGAACAGCAGAAGGCCCAGGAACAGGAAGAAAAGCAGCAGCGGATGGCCGAATTGTCCAGGAAAAAAGAAGCCGAGCGGCTGCTGAAGGAGTTGGCCAAGGTCCAGGCGCAGAGCCAAGCCCAGCAGCGGCGCGTCAACCTGGAACAGCAGAAGGCCGAGCAACTGGCCGATCTGGCGAAGGCCAGGAAAAGCCAGAACGTCGAGAACGTGCCGGCCGCCAAGCAGGCGATGACCGGACAGGCCGGACAGGACATGAATTCCTATAGTGTCGCGCTGCAGAACGCGATCACTCCGAATTGGTTCCGGCCCGACAATATTCCGGTCGGCGCGGTGTGTCCGGTGGAAATCACCCAGATACCCGGCGGTCAGGTGATCAATGTCACAGTACTGCCGAGTTGCCCCTTGAGCGATGTCGGCAAGCATTCGGTGGAGATGGCCGTGCGGCGTTCTTCGCCCTTGCCGTACAAGGGGTTTGAAAAAGAATTCAAACGCGACATCATCTTCAATTTCAAAGTGACCTCGCCGCAATGAGGAGCCGTCGAACCATGCGAACTCCCAAAATCCTGCTTGCCTTGGGCTTGGCCCTCATCGCCGCGCTGTTCGCCAGCCAGGCCGGAGCACAAGGTCTCACCGTCCAGATCGTCAACGGCGTGCCTTCGGCGATCCCGATCGCCGTGGTGCCGTTCGGACAGGAAGGTTCGGGGCCGGCCTCCCCGGTCGACATCGCCCAGATCGTCAGCATGGATCTGAACCGCTGCGGCCAGTTCCGCACCCTGCCGACCAGCGAAATCGTGCAATCGCCGACCACCGGCTCGCAGATCAAGTTCCCGACCTGGCAGCAGTTGAAGCAGGACTACATCGTGGTCGGGCGCACCGCGTACAACGGCGGCGTGCTCAAGGCCGATTTCGAGTTGTGGGACGTCAACAAGCAGCAGCAGTTGCTCGGGCTGTCGATCACCGGCCAAGGCAGCGACCTGCGCCGGGTCGCGCACCAGATCGCCGACCAGATCTACCAGAAGATCATCGGCATCCGCGGTGCATTCGACACCCGCATCGCCTACGTCACCATGGTCGGCTCCGGCAAGACCGCGCAGTACTCGCTGGTGGTGGCCGATTCGGATGGCTACAACCCGCAGACCGTGGTGCGCTCGCACGAACCCCTGATGTCGCCCGTTTGGTCCCCGGATGGCAACGAACTCGCGTACGTGTCGTTCGAGAGTGGCGATTCGGCGATCTACATCCAGAACATCGCCACCGGCGCGCGGCGGCTGATTTCGGCGCGACCCGGCATCAACGGGGCGCCGGCGTTTTCTCCGGACGGCAAACGGCTGGCGGTGAGCCTGTCGTTTCGGCGCAATCCGGAAATCTACATCCTCGATCTCGCCAACGGCGCGCTGACCCAGGTCACCCACAACCTGTCGATCAATACCGAACCGGCGTGGACGCCGGATGGCCAGAACCTCATCTTCACCTCGGACCGCTCCGGCAAGCCGCAGTTGTACGAAATTCCGGCGGGCGGCGGCACGCCGCAGCGGATTACCTTCCAGGGGCAGTGGAATGGCGCGGTTGCCATCAGCTATGACGGCAAGAAACTGGCCATGGTGGAGGGCAATGGAAACGTGTATCGTATCGCCGTGATGGACCGCTCCCTCGGCGGTCAGGAGACCTTTGTTTCGCCTGGTAATCTCGACTTCTCCCCCAGCTGGGCGCCCAACGCCAGCATGCTCATCTACGCAGCCGACGGCGGCACCCGCGACGTGTTGTACGCGGTTTCGGCCGACGGGCGTGTGCGCCAGCGGCTGGCGTTGGCGGAGGGCGACGTGCGGTCACCCGCGTGGGGACCGTATCGCAATCCTTGACGCCATCTTGATCGTCGCAGTGCTTCAATCGCAGCCGTTGTATTCCACTCCCAACCCACTCGCCCAGAAAATAAGGATGGATTCGCCATGAACGCACCCGTTCGCGTCTCCGTGATCATGCTTTTCTGCCTGGCCGCGGCGGCCTGTGCAAAGAAGCAGGAGGTCAAGCCGACCCCCCCGCCTGAAGCTCCGCCGACCACGACCACCGCTCCCGCGCCCACCAACGGCGCCTTCACCCCCGCCGACCTGCAGACCAATGCCTGCCTGCGCACCCGGGTGATCTACTTCGACTTCGACAAGAGCATGATCAAGCCCAAGTTCGACGACATTGTCGCGTGCCACGCCAAGTACCTGCGTGACCGCCCGATGGCCCGCATGACCATCGAAGGCAATACCGACGAGCGCGGCACCGCGGAGTACAACCTCGGCCTCGGCGAGCGCCGCGGCAATGCGCTGGCCAGCGCGCTGGAAGCCCAGGGTGCCTCGTCCGACCAGATCAAGGTGGTGAGCTACGGCAAGGAACGCCCGGTGTGCCGCCAGCACGATGAGGCCTGCTGGCATCTGAACCGCCGCGACAACATCGTCTACACCACCGAGTAACCGTGTGACGCTCGCGCAACGCATGCGCCTGTCGCGCAAGTCCGCAATGATCATGGCCGCTTCGGCGGCCATGATCGTTGCTGGGGCCGTCGCGCCGGCGGCCCGTGCGCAGGATGCCGGCGAATCCTCCGCGCCGCCGCCCTCGAACAGCCTGTCGCTGTTCAACCAGATCCAGAACCTGCAGTCGCAGATGCAGCAGATGACAGGCCAGATCGAGGAACTGCAGCACGAGCTGCGGCAGCTCAAACAGAGCGGCAAGGACCAATACCTCGATCTCGATTCGCGGATCGGCAAGCTGGAACAACATGCGCAGCCCGCCGCCGCGGCCAGTGCAGCACCTGCTGCCTCCGCCGTGACCGGCGCCGCGCCCGCTGCATCCGCGCCCGCGACGTCCGCGCCAGCCGCCGAACCGATGTCGGCCGCCGACAAGGCTGCCGCACAAACGGCATTCGAGGCGGCCTTCAAGTCGCTGCGCGCTGGCAATTACGTCGATTCGGCGCGCGGATTCCGCGAATTCATCGACAAGTATCCGCAGAGCACGCTGGTTTCGAACGCCTACTACTGGCTGGGCGGCTCGTACTACGTCACCCAGAATTACAAGCCCGCGCTTGCCGCGTTCCAGACGTTGCTGCGAAAGTACCCGGACAGCTCCAAGGCCGCGGACGCGCAGCTTCGCGTCGCCGACTGCGAGGTCGCGCTGAAGGATTACAGCGCCGCGCGCCGTACCTTGCAGGCCACCATCAAGGCCAACCCGGGCACCAACCTGGAAAGGCGCGCGCGCGACAAGCTGCAGAGCCTCCCCGCGCAGACCGGCGCGCAATGACCGAACGATGACGGACACCCGATCGGCGCTGCCGAAGGCGGTCGTGCTCGTCTCGGGCGGCATGGATTCGGCGGTCACCCTGGCGCTCGCGAAGGAATCCGGGTTTGCCTGCCACGCGCTGTCGGTCGCCTACGGGCAAAGACACGCATCGGAACTCGCCGCCGCCGCGCGGGTCGTGGGGATGCTTGGTGCTGTCGCGCACAAGACGGTCGCGGTCGACCTGCGCAGCATCGGGGGTTCCGCGCTGACCGCCGACATCGAGGTTCCCGAGCATTCCAGGACGCACGGTGAGCGCGATATCCCGTCGACCTACGTGCCCGCGCGCAACACCATCCTGTTGGCGATCGCGCTCGGATGGGCGGAAACGTTGGGTGCGAATGATCTGTTCTGCGGCGTCAACGCGGTCGATTATTCCGGCTATCCGGATTGCCGACCGGTCTTCATCGAGGCGTTCGAAAAACTTGCCAACGTGGCGACCAGGGCGGGCGTCGAAGGCCATGCGCTGCACGTGCATGCGCCGCTGATCGACCTGTCCAAGGCGGATATCGTCCGCGAGGGTGTGCGCCTCGGCGTCGACTTTTCCGTGACGGTTTCGTGCTATCGCGCCGATGCGGAAGGACGGGCCTGCGGACATTGCGACGCATGCGTGCTGCGTGCGCGTGGATTCGCGAACGCGGAAGTCGCCGATCCGACGCGCTACGTCGCGGCTGCGTGACACGTTAGAATGCGCGACTTCCGTTCCGGCGAACAGACCGCGCGACCATCCCGCGGCACCCCAAGGGCCGTTAGCTCAGCGGTAGAGCAGTGGACTTTTAATCCATTGGTCGAAGGTTCGAACCCTTCACGGCCCACCATTTTAATCAATAAGTTACGATGACGACGCCAAAAAGCCATACGTAGAATAGGTTAAAAGTCCCCACGCCGTCCCCATTCGGCGCGATTTCGACTCTCAGGCTCACAGGTGCCAACATTGGGAGCGACTGCATTGCCCGATCACTCCGTTTTTCGATCATGATCGCCGCTGGTGTCAGAGTGACAATTCGCAGTGAAGATATCTTGGCGTCAGCGGAATTGATGGTCGCTCATGCGCCGTCGCGACGAATAGTCACTGGACCTGCGGGATGGTATGCCGCCGCTGCGGCGTGGCAACCCGAAGCGTTACGCGCACGTGGATCTCTCGACGTGTGGTAACTTTCGACTTGCTGCCATCATGATCCTCGACAAACACGCAAAGGTTGCTTGATGCCGACGACGCCGAAGAAACGACTGACGCTGCAGGAGCTGCGTGAACATCCCGACCGTTACCCCGGAATCATGCAGACCGCAGAGTCGTTCAAACCGGTCGTCGCTCGCTTTCTCGCGGCCAAGACGGAAGCCGAGGAAGTGTTTGAAAGTCTGCGCAACGCGGACATGGATGAAGCAGTGGCGTACTGTCGGGCCCATCCACTGAGCCCGGAGGCTGTCGCGGCGTTGATCTACGTCGCGCATCGGGCGCTGACGCTGGAGAAGGCCAAGGCCGCGGCGACGATCAGGCTTGCCAACGATCCCAAGCAAGCCGCGATGCGCGAAGCGTTCAAACTTTGGCAGCAATGGCGCGCCGGAAGTACGGTGCAC
>JBOHYT010000318.1:0-19909 GCA_050738055.1 Rhodanobacteraceae bacterium | reverse complement strand
GCGCCACCCACGCTGCCGGGGACGGGTAGGTCCGGCAGCGCGGGCAGGTCTTTTGCGCCATTTTTCGAAGCGGCTGTTGCGAAGAGTCAGGCCGTGGATGGCCGTTCTGATGCTTCACCCGTTCAGGACGCCTCAATCCACTGGCATGCCCAGCGAAACAGCGATCAGGGACGATCGCATTCAATCTGCCTGCCGGCGCAGGAACGCCGGGATATCCAGATAGTCGTATCCCTGCGTGGCTTCAGGCTTGGCCGACTTGCCCGTAGCCGATGCGTCGCCAGTTGCGGCGACTGGCTCCTGCATGCCGCCGAAATCCACCACGCTGTGGTCGGTTCCGGTCCGAAGCACCCGGCGCGGCTGCGGCATTTCGACCATTTCCGGCTTGGCAACGGGCCGCAACTGCGGCTTGGCGGCGCGGTTGAGACCGGTCGCGACCACCGTCACGCGCACGTCGTCGGAGAGGTCCGGGTCGAGTGCGGTGCCGAGCACCACGGTCGCGTCCTCGCTGGCGAAGTCGTGCACCACCCGGCCGATCTCGTCGAACTCGCGCATCGTGAGATTCGGGCCCGCGGTGACGTTGACCAGGATGCCGCAGGCGCCCGAAAGGTCCACGTTCTCGAGCAACGGGTTGTTGATGGCGGCCTCGGCCGCGGCCTGCGCGCGGTCATCGCCACGGGCGCAGCCGCTGCCCATCATGGCCATGCCCATTTCGCTCATCACCGTGCGCACGTCGGCAAAGTCGACGTTGATCAGGCCCGGCCGGGTGATCAGGTCCGCGATGCCCTGCACCGCGCCCTGCAGCACGTCGTTGGCCGCCTTGAACGCATTCAACAAGGTCACCTCGCGACCGAGCACGGTGAGCAATTTCTCGTTCGGCACCGTGATCAGCGAATCCACCGACTGCTGCAGATCCTCGATACCCTTCAACGCCACCTGCATGCGCCGGCGGCCCTCGAACGGGAACGGCTTGGTCACCACCGCCACCGTCAGGATGCCCTTTTCCTTCGCGAGCTGCGCCACCACCGGCGCCGCGCCGGTGCCGGTGCCGCCGCCCATGCCGCAGGTGATGAACACCATGTCGGCGCCGTCCAGCACCTCGACGATGCGATCGCGGTCCTCCAGCGCGGCCTGCCGGCCGAGCTCCGGGTTGGCGCCGGCGCCGAGACCCTTGGTCACGGTTTCGCCAAGTTGCAGCGTGATGCGTGCGCCGGAGTTCTTCAACGCCTGCGCATCGGTATTGGCGCAGATGAACTCCACGCCGTCGATTGCCGAATTGACCATGTGGCCGACGGCATTGCCGCCACCGCCGCCCACCCCGATCACCTTGATCACCGCATTGGGTGCGAGTTTTTCCACCAGTTCGAACATTGCCCGTCCTCCGTGCTTCTGTTGTGGTTGCTGCGCTTGAAATCCCTCTCCCTTCGGGAGAGGGTGCCCCGACAGGGGCGGGTGAGGGTTCGGTCCAACATTGAATGTTCCTTGCTTGGCCGTACCCTCACCCCAGCCCATCTCCCGGAGGGAGAGGGGCTTGTCCTTTAGAAATTCCTCGTCAGCCAGCCCTTCACCTTGCCGATCGCGCCGGCGACGCTGTCGCCCATCGCGCCGCCGATCACGCGGCTGCTGGCGCCTTCGCGCGAACCGTGCAGCAGCAGGCCGATCGCCGTCGCGTGCACGGGCGTCGCGATCACCTCGGTCGCGCCGGTCACGTGCTGGGGCACGCCGAGCCGCACCATCTTGTGGAACACTTCCTCGGCCAGGTACAGCGCGCCCTCGATCCGGGCGGCGCCGCCAGTCAGTACCACGCCGGCCGCGAGCAGGTTCTCGTAGCCCGAGCGGCGCATTTCGTCCTGCACCATCTCGAAGATTTCCTCGTAGCGCGCCTGGATCGACTGCGCCAAGGCCTGCCTTTGCAGCCGCCGTGGCGGCCGGTCGCCCACGCTGGGCACCTGGATGGTTTCCTCGCCGCGCGCCATCTGCGCGAGCGCGCAGCCGTACTTCACCTTGATTTCCTCGGCGTTCGAGGTTGGCGTCTGTACGTACTGGGAAATGTCGGACGTCACCTGGTCGCCGCCGACCGGCAGCGATTTGGTGTAACGGATCGAGCCGTGGGTATGGATCGCGATGTCGGTGGTGCCGGCGCCGAGGTCGACTACGCACACACCCAGTTCGCGCTCGTCCTCGGTCAGCACCGCCTTGGATGCCGCGACCGCGGCGGGCACCAGATCGTCCACCTGCAGCCCGCAGCGCT
This sequence comes from Rhodanobacteraceae bacterium, assembly GCA_050738055.1. Lineage (GTDB taxonomy): Bacteria > Pseudomonadota > Gammaproteobacteria > Xanthomonadales > Rhodanobacteraceae > 66-474. Next base: position 17,661 of record JBOHYT010000318.1, on the reverse strand, counting down.
GGATGCACTTGGTGAGGTTCTGCACCGCGGACGCCGCGCCGGTGACGAGGTGCACGCCTGCCTCGAGGCGCACGCCGCTCATGCCGACCGGGTGGCGGATGCCGTCCTGCCCGTCGATGCGGTATTCCTGCGGTTCCTTGTAGAGCACCTTGCGATCGGCCGGGATCGCGACGGCACTGGCCGATTCCAGTACCTGGTCCAGATCGCCCGCGCCGACTTCGCGATCTCGGATCGCCGCGGCACCGCGCGAGTTGTGGGTCTCGAGATGGCTTCCCGAAACCGACGCGCACACCGAACGGATGTCGCAGCCGGCCATCTGTTCGGCTTCCTCGACCGCGCGCTGGATCGAATGCACGTTGGAGTCGATCTCGACCACCACGCCCTTCTTCATGCCGCGCGAGGTGTGGCTGCCGAACCCGATCACCTCGACCGGCTCGCCGGGCAAGTATTCGCCGACGATCGCCAGCACCTTGGAGGTGCCGATGTCGAGGCCGACGACCAGGTTCTTGTCGCTCTTGCGGTTCATGGGTTTAAACGTTTCCGTCAACAGCATGGGAGCCACCGTTTTTCGAGTTCGAAGGAGGGTTGGGCGCCGGTTCCGGCCAGCGCACCGCGAAACCGTTGCTGTAGCGCAGGTCGGCGTACACGAAGGCGTCGCTGCGCCCGCGCATCAGAACCGGAAGCGCCGCCGTGAAGCGCGCGAGTCGCTGATCGGCGTGGTCGCCGCCCACCACCACGCGGCCACCGTTCGAGAGCACCAGCGTCCAGCTTCCGCGCGCGGAAAGATCCACCTCGCTGACGCGCAAGCTGTAGGGCGCGAAGTCGGTCTCGGCGGTGCGGTAGAACGCCAGCACCTCGGCGACGCGGTCGTCGGGCGCGTTGAATTGCGGCAGGCCGTTCACCACGCCGGCATCGGGCACCTTGAAGATGCGGCCATCGCGGCTGAGCAGCGCGCCGGCGCCCCAGTGCGCGATCGGCTGGATTTCCGTGAGCGTGATATCGAGCGCATCCGGCCACTGCTTGCTGACCTCGACCTGCGCCACCCACGGCAGCGCGGCGAGCGCGTCGCGCACCGTGTCGAGCCGAACCGCGAAAAATCCCGCGCCGAGCGACGGTTGCACCGCCGCGCGGATCTGCGCCGCGCTGACATGCCGGAAGCTCGCGTGCACCTCGAGTTCGCGCACCGGCCAGCGGTTCGAGGCGAACCAGCCCTCCAGCACGCCGACCACCGGCAGCGCGACCAGCGTCAGCGCGATCAGCCAGGCGGCAAGGCGCAGGGAGGTTGCGCCTTTCATGGGGCGCCTCCTTTGGAGCCGGGACTCGGGACTCGGGACTCGGGACTCGCAGAAGCAGGGAGCCCGCTTTCTGACGCGCGCCGTGTCTGTTCTTCGCTGTGACCCTGCAAGAGGCATGAAGTGGGCTCTTCCGAGTCCCGAGTCCCGAGTCCCGAGTCCCGATCAAAGCTCGTCTCCAGCACCCGCCAGCACAACTCGGCGTAATCCATGCCGGCCGCCGCAGCGGCTTTGGGCACCAGGGAATGCGAAGTCATGCCGGGCGCGGTGTTGACTTCCAGTAACCAGTTGCGCCCCTGCTTGTCGCGCATCACGTCGACGCGGCCCCAGCCCGAGCACGCCAGCGCATCGAACGCACGCAGCGCGAGCGCGCGCAAGCCGGCCTCCGCCTCGCCCTCAAGACCGGGGCAGATGTACTGCGTGTCCTCGGCGATGTACTTGGCGTTGTAGTCGTAATACTCGCCTTTCGGCACGATCCGGATGCTGGGCAGCACGTCGCGGCCAAGGATCGAGACGGTGAATTCGTCACCCTGTATCAGGCGTTCGACCACCATGTCGCCCGGGTAGCGCGCGGCCAGTGCCACGGCGGCGTCCAGATCCTCTTCAGCGAACACTCGCGACACGCCGACGCTCGAACCTTCCGATGCCGGCTTCACGATCAACGGCAATCCGATCCGATGTGCCGCCGCATGCACGTCGTCGCCACGCGGCAACGGCACGAATGCCGGCGTCGGCAGGCCCAGCGCGTTCCATACCCACTTGCTGCGCACCTTGTCCATCGACAGGGCCGAGCCCAACACGCCGGAACCGGTGTAAGGAACGTGCAGTGAATCCAGAGCGCCTTGCAGCACGCCGTCCTCACCACCGCCGTGCTGACCGTGCAGGATGTTGAACACACGCGCGAAGTGCCCGGCACGCACGGCGTCGAGCAACGCCGGAATGCCGTCGATCGCGTGCGCGTCCACGCCGCGACTCTCGAGCGCAGCCAGCACGCCGCGGCCGGACATGAGCGACACCTCGCGCTCGGCGGAGCTGCCGCCCATCACGACGGCGACGCGGCCGAAGGAGGCGGGATCGGTGATGCTTGGGGACCGGGGACCGGGGACCGGGGACCGGCGACGCGCGGGCTGTTGGTCCCTGGTCCCTGGTCCCTGGTCCCGCTTTTGTTTCTGCGCGGACATGCCTATTGCGCCTCCGTTTTCAGATCGCCCGCAGCCGCCAGCTCCACCGCTTCCGCCCCGATGTCCCCGGCGCCCAGCAGCAGCACCAGGTCACCGTCGCGCAACAGCGCGGGCAGGGTTTCACGCAATTCGCGCGGGTGTTCGATGAATACCGGGTCGGCCTTGCCGCGCGCGCGCACCACGCGCGCCAGCGCACGGCCGTCCGCGCCCGCGATCGGCGCTTCGCCCGCGGGATAGACATCGGTCAGCACCAGCGCATCGGCCTCGCACAGCACGCCCGCGAAGTCATCCAGCAGGTCGCGGGTGCGGGTGTAGCGGTGCGGCTGGAACACGACGACGATGCGCCGCCCCGGCCAACCCGCGCGAGCGGCTTCCATCACCGCGGCGATTTCGCGCGGGTGGTGGCCATAGTCGTCAACCAGCAACACCTTGCCGTCGTCGACGGCGAGCTCGCCATTGATGTGGAAGCGCCGGCCGACGCCCTGGAAACGCTCCAGCGCGCGCGCGATCGCGAATGGCTCGATGCCGAGATGCCAGGCGAGGGTTGCCGCGGCCAGCGCGTTCAGCACGTTGTGGCGGCCCGGCAGGTTCAGGGTCACCGGCAGCGGTGGCTGGTCCGGGAGCAGCAGTTCGAAGCGCATCCGTGCACCGTCCGCCTGGAGATTGGCGCCGCGTATGTCGGCCGCGCGTTCGATGGCATAAGTCAGCGTCGAGCGCGGAATGCGCTGCGCCAGTTCCGCGACCTCGGGGTCGTCGACGCACAACACGGCGAGCCCGTAGAACGGCAGGCGGTGCAGGAAATCCGCGAACGCCTGCTTCAGTTCGGCGAAGTCCTCGTGGTAATGCTCCAGATGGTCGGCATCGATGTTGGTGACGATCGCGGCGACCGGCGACAGCATCAGGAACGAGCCGTCGGATTCGTCGGCCTCGGCGACCAGGTAACTGCCCGCGCCGAGCCGCGCGTGCGCGCCGGCCGAAAGCAGTTGACCGCCGATCACGAAGGTCGGGTCGTAGCCAGCCTCGGCCAGCACGCTGGCGACGAGGCTGGTGGTGGTGGTCTTGCCATGGGTGCCGGCGACCGCGATGCCGCGGCGGAAACGCATCAGTTCGCCGAGCATTTCGGCGCGCGGCACCACTGGGATGCGTCGGGCGCGCGCCGCGGCGAGTTCCGGGTTGTCCTGTCCGATCGCGCTGGAAACCACCACCGCGTCGGCGTTGGCGACCCGCGCGGCGTCGTGGCCGATCGCGACGTCGACCCCCATCTTCGCCAGTCGTTCAGTGACCGGCGACGCTGCCCGGTCGGAACCGGAGACGTCGTAGCCGAGCGTGTGCAGCACCTCGGCGATGCCGCTCATGCCGGCGCCGCCGATGCCGATGAAGTGCACGTGGCGGAAGCCCTGCATGATGTCGCCGTGCGGTGGCAGGCGATGCGGCGTCATGCGGCCACCTCCAGACAACGCTGCGCGATCACGTCGGCCGCTTCGGGCTTGGCCAGGGTGCGCGCCGCGTTCGCCATCGCGAGGCGCTTGCCCGGATCACGCAGCAGGCGTTCCAGCATTCCGGCGAACCGCGACGGATCAAACTCGCGGTCCTGCACCAACTCGGCCGCGCCGGCGGCGACGAAGCCTTCCGCGTTCCGGGTCTGGTGATCGTCCACCGCATGCGGAAACGGCATCAGCACCGCGCCGAGGCCCGCCGCAGCGAGTTCCGCAAGGGTCAGCGCTCCAGCCCGACAGACCACGAGGTCGGCCCACGCGTAGGCCGCGGCCATGTCGGCGAGGAATGGTTCGACCTTCGTATCCACGTCGGTGCGAGCGTAAGCCGCACGCGTCGCCTCGACATGCGCGTCGCCGCACTGGTGCAGCACTTCCGGGCAGCGGTCGCGGGGAATCAGCGACAGCACGCTCGGCAGCCCCAGATTGAGGGTACGCGCGCCACGGCTTCCGCCCAGCACCAGGAGGCGCGGCGTGCCGGAACGGCCCGCGAACCGCTCCGAGGGCGCCGGGAGCGCGGCGATTTCGGCGCGCACCGGGTTGCCGGTCCACTCGGCGTGCAGCTTCGGCGCGAATGCGTCGGGAAAACCGCTCATCACCTTGGTTGCGCATTTCGCGAGCATGCGGTTGGTGAAACCGGGCACGCGGTTCTGTTCGTGCACCAGCAGTGGCCGGCGTTGCAGCCACGCGGCGACGCCGCCGGGGCCGGCCACATAGCCACCCATCGACAGCACGCTGCGCGGGCGTTGCGATTTCAGAATCCGCCACGCGGTGCCGCCCGCGCGCGACAACATCCAGGGCGCGGCGATCCGCGCCGCCGGGCCCTTGCCGCGCAGGCCGGCGACCGGCGCGGTCAAGAGCTCGATGTCGTGCTGCGGCACGATGCGGGTTTCCATCCCGCCGCGCGCGCCCAGCCACAACACCGGGACGTCGCGCACGCGCAACGCCGCGGCGACCGCGAGACCGGGGAAGATGTGCCCGCCGGTGCCGCCGGCCATGATCAATACGGGCGCGCGCGCTTCGTTCATGCACGCACCTTGCCGAGCGTCGGCTCGATCCGGACCCGCGCGGCCAGCGGCAATTCCCGGGAGGGTTTGTCGATCGCGACGTCGTCGGCGATCGGCGCGGACGGACGCCGCGTCGCCATCCGGCGCGCGTCCTCGGCGCGATGGATCTCGAACCCCGCACGCACCAGCACGCCCAGCATGATGCAGGTCATCAGCGTGCTGGAACCGCCCGAACTGATCAGCGGCAGGGTGAGGCCCTTGGTCGGCAACACGCCGAGGTTCACGCCCACCGAAACCAGTGCCTGCAAGCCGATCATCAACGAGATGCCGGAGGCGACGTAGCCCGCGCGCTGCTGGCCTACTTCCACCCCGCGCACGCCGAGTTGCAGGCCGCGCCCGACCAGCAAGGCGAACAAGGCCAGCACGAACAGCACGCCGACGAAACCGAGTTCCTCGGCGATCACCGCGAGGATGAAATCGGTGTGCGCCTCGGGAAGATAGAACAGCTTCTGCACGCTGCCGCCGAGACCGACGCCGAACCACTTGCCGCGCCCCACGGCGATCAGCGCCTGGGTCAACTGGAAACCGTTGTCGAACGGATCCTTCCACGGGTCGAGGAACGAGGTCAGGCGCTTTACGCGATAGTCGGTCGACAGCACCAGCCACGATCCCAACGGGAGCAGCGGCAGGCCCATGATCATGAGATTGCGCATCTGCGCACCGCCCAGCCACAGCATCCCGATCGTCACGATGCCGATCAGCGCGGCCGAGCCGAAGTCCGGTTGCGCGAGCAGCAGCACGGCGGTGAATCCCGCCACCATCACCGGCTTGACTGAACCGAGGAAGCGCGTTTCTACCGCGTCGCGATGCCGCACGAGGTAGCTGGCCACGTACAGGATGATCGTGAGCTTGGCGAATTCGACCGGCTGGAAGCCCGAGATGCCGAGATGAATCCAGCGCCGCGCGCCGTTGATGCGCATGCCGACGTGGGGTACGAACACCAGCGCCAACAGCATGAACGTGAACACCATCAGCCAGCCGGAACAGCGTTCCAGCGTGTCGAGCTCGATCTTGAGCGCGATCCACAACGCGATCGAGCCGCCCACCGCGAGGAAGATCAGGTGTCGGACCAGGTAGTGGAATTCGCCGATGTGGTGGCCGTCCGCCACCGCAATCGAACTCGACGCCACCATCACGATGCCGAACGTCACCAACCCGGTGATCGCCAGCAGCAGCCACGGGTCGAAGCGGCCGCGGGCACCGTGTTTGCGGGTTGCCTGGGAGGGGGCGAACCAGTTCGTCACGCGCAAGACCCCGCTTCATGATCGGGACTCGGGACTCGGGACTCGGTCAAAAGCCGGGACTCGGGACTCGGGACTCGGGACTCGGGAAAAGCGAAAAAGCAATCGGAGCCCACCACTCTGCCGCTGCGGTTCGGCAAGCGATGGCAGAAAAGCGAATACGCGCGGGTTCTCGCGCTCTGGCGAGTCCCGAGTCCCGAGTCCCGAGTCCCGTAGCTCTCCATCACCGCACCTTCAACGTTGCCAAACCGACCAGCACCAGCACCACCGAGATGATCCAGAAGCGCACGATCACGCGCGGCTCGGGCCAGCCCTTCAATTCGAAGTGGTGGTGGATCGGCGCCATCCGGAACATCCGCCGGCCGGTCAGCTTGAAGCTGCCGACCTGCAGCATCACCGACGCGGTTTCGACCACGAACAATCCGCCCATCACCAGCAGGATGATTTCCTGGCGCACGATCACCGCGACGCAGCCGAGCGCGCCGCCCATCGCGAGCGCACCGACATCACCCATGAAGACCTGCGCGGGATAGGTGTTGAACCACAGGAAGCCGAGGCCCGAACCGGTGAGCGCGCCGCAGAACACCGCCAGTTCGCCGGCGCCCGGGATCGAGGGGATGCCGAGGTAGGCCGAAAACACCGCGTTGCCGGCGAGGTAGGCAAACGCGCCAAGCGCCGCTGCCACCAGCACCACCGGCATGATCGCGAGGCCATCGAGTCCGTCGGTGAGGTTCACCGCGTTCGAAAACCCGACGATCCAGAAGTACGCCATCACGATGAACGCGCCGCCCAGCGGGATCGCGACGTGCTTGAACAGCGGCACGTACAGCGCGGTCGCGGCTGGCACGTCGGCGGTGTAGAAAAGGAAGAACGCGGCGGCCAGCCCGACCACCGATTGCGCAAGGTATTTCCAGCGCGCGATCAGGCCGTGCGGGTCCTTCAACACCAGCTTGCGGTAATCGTCATAAAAGCCGATCGCGCCGCAGGCCAGGGTCACGAGCAGCGCCACCCACAGGTAGCGGTTGGTAAGGTCGCCCCACAGCAGCGTGCCGGCGAGGACCGACGCCAGGATCAGCGTGCCGCCCATGGTCGGCGTGCCGGCCTTGGAGAGGTGCGTCTGCGGGCCGTCGCTGCGCACGACTTGTCCGGCTTTCAGCGCGGTCAGCCGACGGATCACCGCAGGCCCGAAGAACAACGCGACGAACAGCCCGGTCAGCGCCGCCATGATGGTACGGAAGGTGATGTAGTCGACCACCCGGAACGCGCCGAAGTACTGTTCCAGCCAGTGCGCGAGCTCAAGCAACATGCCGGCCGCCTCCCTTGCCGTTGTCGAGCGACCCGTCGTCGAGCAAGCCGTCGTCGGGCAACCCGTCGTCGAGCAGCGCGGCGACCACGTTCTCCATGTGCGAGGAATGCGAGCCCTTGATCAGCACGCTGACTCCGGGATGCAAATCGCCGCGCAGCGCCGCGATCAGCGCCGCCTGGTCGGGGTACACGTACCCGCCTTCGCCGAACGCGCCCGCGGCCCCGGCCGCGAGCTTGCCGACCGCGTACACGCGCGCAATGCCCTGCGCGCGCGCGGCCTGCCCGATCCGCGCGTGCAGCGCGCCGCCCTCGCTGCCGAGTTCGGCCATGTCACCCAGCACCAGCCAGCGCTCACCGGGCTGCAGCGCCAGCGTCGCGATCGCCGCCAGTGTCGAACCGGGATTGGCGTTGTAGCTGTCGTCGAACAACACCCACCCCTGCGGCGACGGGCGACGCCGCAGCCGGGCCGCCACGGATTCCGCGGCCTCAAGGCCCGCCACGATCTCGTCCATGCCGGCGCCCGCCGCATGCGCCAGCGCGGCCGCGGCCAGCGCATTGGCGACGTTGTGGCGACCCGGCAACGGCAGCCGGACCGTCGCATCGCCTGCCGGCGTCGCCAGGCTGAATTCGCTTGCGTCGGCGCCGAGATCGAGATCGCCGGCGCGGACGTCGGCCGGCGCATCCAGGCCGAAGCGCAACACCCGGCGCGCGCCGGCAAGCCCGGTGAAATATCCGGCGAACGCGTCATCGGCGTTGATCACGGCCACTCCGCCGGGAGGCAGCGCGCGATACATCGCCCCCTTGGTTTCGGCGATCCCTTCCAGCGAATGCATCCGCTCGAGGTGCGCGGGACCCACGTTGTTGACGAGCCCGATCCGCGGACGCGCGATCGCGGCGAGGTAGTCGATGTCGCCGGGCTTGCCCGCGCCCATTTCCAACACCGCGTATTCGGTGTCGTCGGGCATCGCCAGCAGCGTCAGCGGCACCCCGATCTCGTTGTTGAAGCTGGCCGCATTGCCGTGCGTGCGACCGTGCCGCGCAAGGATTCCGGCGGTCAGCGTCTTGACCGTGGTCTTGCCGTTGGACCCGGTGATGCCGATGACGCAGGTGTCGCACTGCGCGCGCACCGCGCTGGCCAGGTCGCCGAGTGCGTGCAGGGTGTCGGCGACCACGATCTGCGGCAACGCGATGTCGACGTGCCGCGACACCAGCACGCCCACCGCGCCGCGCGCCGCGGCTTCGGCGAGATGCCGATGCCCATCATGCCGCTCACCCACCAGCGCCACGAACAACTCGCCGGACGACAGGGTGCGCGAATCGGTGGAAATCGCGTGCACGGCCGCGTCGCTGCCGTGCAGCGTGCCGCGCGTCCACACCGCGATTTCCTTGAGGCGCAGGTTCAGCATGGCCGTGCCTCCAGGCTGGTGCGCGCCACCTTGAGGTCATCGAACGGACGTTTCGTGCCGGCGATTTCCTGGTAGGTCTCGTGGCCCTTGCCGGCGATCAACACCACGTCTCCGGAATGCGCGCGTTCCAGGGCCAGACCGATCGCGCGCGCGCGATTGCGTTCCACCAGCGCGCGTTCGGGCGCGTGCATCCCCGCGACGATCTGCGCGACGATCGCGTCGCCGTCCTCGCCGCGCGGATTGTCGTCGGTGACGACGACGAGGTCGGCAAGGCGTTCGGCGATTTCGCCCATCACCGGACGCTTGCCGGCATCGCGTTCGCCGCCGCAGCCGAACACGCAGATCAACTTGCCTTCGCAGTGCGCGCGAAGGGTCTCGAGCACCTGTTCCAGCGGATCGGGTTTGTGCGAATAGTCGATGACCACCAGCGGCAGCGCGCCGCCGCCCAGCCGGTTCATGCGCCCGACCACGGGCTCCAGCGTCTGCAGCGCATCGACGAGCGCGTCGAAGGGCACCTCCAGCGCGCCGAGCACGCCAGCCACCGCCAACAGGTTGGCGACATTGAAACCGCCCAGCAGGCGGCTGCAGATCGCGCGCGTACCCCACTGCGTTGCGAGTTCGAAATCGGTGCCATCGGAATGGGTACGCACGTCGGACGCGCGGATTTCGGCATCGGCGGTGTCGATACCGAAGCGGAGGAGTTGCACCTCCGGTGGCAGCCTGGCGGCGAGCCCGCGGCCGAACCCATCGTCGACGTTGATCACCGCGGCGCGCAAGCCGGGCCACGCGAACAGCGTGGCCTTGGCGGCGCCGTAGGCATCCATCGTGCCGTGGTAATCGAGATGATCCCGGGTGAGGTTGGTGAACACCGCGACGTCGAAATGCACGCCGTCCACGCGCTGCTGGTCGAGCGCATGCGAGGACACTTCCATCGCCACGTGGCTCGCGCCTGCGCCGCGGAATTCCGCCAGCAAGCCGTGCACGCGGATCACGTCCGGCGTGGTGCGCTCGCCCGCATGCAGCGCGCCATGCAGCCCCGCCCCGAGCGTGCCGATGGTCGCTACACGCCTGCCCAGATGCGCGAGCGCCTGCGCCAGCAGTTGCACCGTGGACGTCTTGCCGCTGGTGCCGGTGACGCCGATCAGCGTCATCGCGGCGGAGGGATCGCCGTAGAAGCGCGCAGCGATTTCGCCGAGGTGCGTGCGGAGATTTTCGATCCAGACAACGGGACTCGGGACTCGGGACTCGGGAATCGGTGAACGTCCGGGACTCGGGACTCGGGACTCGGGACTCGAAAAAACAGGAGCGGGCGATATCGATTCCTTGTCAGGATCCGGGCCAGCACCAGCCGAACGGGGCTTGCGCGCTGTGGCCTCCCCGAGTCCCGAGTCCCGAGTCCCGAGTCCCGGGTCTCTGGGAGAGGCATCGCTTGAAACAGCAGCTTCAACGCGCGTATCCAGTGCCGCGCCGGATGCGCCGAACTCGCGGGGCGCTGCTCTTCCGAGTCCCGAGTCCCGAGTCCCGAGTCCCGGCTTCTCGGCGAGAACGGCCACCGCCCCTCGAGCCACCGCCGCATCGGCAAACTCGATCCCATGGTGCTTCGCGCCCTGCAAGGCGACGAATGCATCGCCTGCCTGCACGGCATGGGAATCCTGGGTCAGGCCCGTCACCACGATGCCGCGGTCGCCGGGCGTCGCGATCCCCCGAAGCAGTTCGTCGAGCTGCATCGCGGTCATGGCGTCGGCTCGCGCACGGCGGCGACCGTAGTCCCGGGTTTCGTGGCGGGCACGGGTGCCGGCGCGGGCACCGGAGTCACCGGGCCGCCCGCGTACCACTGCTTGACGTTGTCCGGCGGAATGTCGAGCAGGCGCAACGCGCCACCCATCACTTCGCTGAATACCGGGGCGGACACCGAGCCGCCGAAATATTCGCCGCCGTGTCCGCCCGCGTCGCGAACGATCACGACGCCGACCAGGCGTGGGTCGCTGGCCGGCACGATGCCGCAGAACAACGCGGCGTAGCGGTTGCGCGCATAGCCGCCCGCGATCGCGAGATGCGCGGTACCGGTCTTGCCGGCGACGGTGTAATCGGCGATCGCGGCCTGCGGTGCGGTGGCCGGAAACGGGCCCACCACGGTGCGCAACATCGCCATCACTTCGTCGGAGATCTTTTGCGGCTCGATGCGCACGCCGGGGTTGTCGTCGCCCTTGATGAAGGAGGGCATGTGCCGGATGCCGCCGTCGGCGATCGCGGAATACGCGTCCGCGAGCTGCAGCGCGGTCACGTTGAGGCCGTAGCCGAACGCGATCGTGGCCTTGACGAAGTCGCCCCATCTGCGCGGGGGCGGGATGTAACCGCCGACTTCGCCGGGAAAGCCGCTGCCGGTGCTGGCCCCGAACCCGAACTGGTGCAGCACCTTGTCCATCTGCTGCGCGGTCAGCGTCAGCGAAATCTTCGATGCGCCGACGTTGCTGGAATAGGTGATCACGTGGCTGACGTCGATGCGTCCGTTGTCGCGGTCGTCGCGGACGGTATGCCCGTCGATCACGAACCAGCCGGGGCTGGTGTCGATCATCGTGGTCGGCGTCCACTTGCCCGACTCGAGCGCGGTGGTGATCGTGAAGGGCTTCATTGTCGAACCGGGTTCGGTCACGTCGGTGACCGCCCGGTTGCGACGCTGCGCCGGGTTGCTGCGTTCGAGATCGTTGGGGTTGTACGAGGGCACGTTGACCATCGCGAGGATTTCGCCGTTGCGCGGATCCATGATCACCATCGAGCCCGACGCAGCGTGCCGCTTGACGATCGCGTCGGAGAGCGCCTGGTAGGCGAGGTACTGGATGCGGCTGTCGATGCTGAGCGTCAGGTCATGGCCTGGAACGGGCGCGCGGATCTGCTCGACGTTCTCGACCACGTGACCCAGGCGATCGCGCATCACGCGTTTCAGGCCCGGCTTGCCGGCCAGCCAGCCGTCGTAGGCGAGTTCCAGGCCTTCCTGTCCGTGGTCGTCGATGTTGGTGAAGCCGAGAACGTGCGCGGTCGCGGCGCCATCGGGGTAATAGCGCTTGTATTCGCGTTGCGCGTTGACGCCGGGGATATCCAGCGCCAGCACCGCATTGGCCGCATCCGGCGGCATCAACCGGCGCAGGTACACGAATTCGCGGTCGCTGCGCGCTTCGAGCCTGCGGGCCAGGTCGGTCGCGTTGACGCCGAGCGCCTTGGCGAGTTCGGGAATGCGGTCACTGTGCTGCAGCAACTGCTCGGGGTTGGCCCACAACGACAGCATGGGCGTCGAGACCGCCAGCGGCACGCCGTTGCGGTCGAAGATTGCGCCGCGCGATACCGGAATCTCGACTTCGCGCAGGAAGCGCGCGTCGCCCTGCTGTTGCAGGAACGCCTGGTGCACCACCTGCAGGTCGATGGCGCGGGCAATCAGGCCGAGCGCCGCGACCGTGAGCACGCCAAGCACCAGCGCGAGCCGCTTGCGCGCGTCCGGGCGGCGCCTGCGCTGCGGGCGCGAGATCGGTTCGGTCGGCCGGCGCGGCTTCATTCGCGGATCATCTCCACACTGGCCGGGGGCGGGCTCACCATGCCGAGTTGACCGCGGGCGATCGTCTCGATCCGCGACGGACTGGCCCAGGTCGCCTGCTCGAGTTCGAGGCGACCGAACTCGACGTTCAATGCGTCGCGCCGGTTCTGCAGGTTCGACAACTCGACGAACGCGACGCGGTCCTGGTGGCGTGCCCACACGACCGCGATCCCGGTCGCGACCACCGCGAGCAGCAACACGCCGACCGCGAGCACACCGATCGCCTTCATGCGGATTCTCCGGTGGCGGCCTTCTCGGCGATCCTGAGCACTGCCGAGCGCGAACGCGGGTTGCGCGCGGTCTCGTCGGCGTCGGCCATCTGCTTGCGACCGACCGCGCGCAACGGAGGTTCCGCCATCACCGGCTGCGGCAATCCGCGACGCAGCGTGGGCGCCGGCGCGCCGCGGATGAAGCGCTTGACGATCCGATCCTCCAGCGAATGGAAACTGATCACCGCAAGCCGGCCACCCGGGTTCAGCGCGGTGGCTGCAGCCGGCAACGCACGTTCGAGCGAACCCAGTTCGTCGTTGACGCGCAGACGCAGCGCCTGGAACGTGCGGGTGGCGGGGTGCTTGTTGCGCTCGCGCCGGCCGAGTACGCGCTCGACCAGCGCGGCAAGTTCACGGGTGCTGCGGATCGGCGCTTCGCCACGCTGCGCGACGATCGCGTATGCGATCCGCCGGCTCATCCGTTCCTCGCCATAGCGGAACAGCACGTCGGCGATTTCGCGCTCGTCCGCGTGCGCGAGGAATTCCGCGGCGCTGATTCCCGTGGTCGGGTCCATCCGCATGTCGAGTGACGCATCGGACTGGAACGAGAAACCGCGAGTTGCGTCATCGAGCTGCGGCGAGGACACACCGAGGTCGAACAGCACGCCGTCGAGACCCGCATGCGTTTCGTCCCATTGAAGAAGATCGCAAAAATTCGCATGCCGCATCGCAACCCGGGGGTCGTGGCCGAATTCGCGCCGAGCGCAAGCGATGGCTTCGGGATCGCGATCCATCAGCAGCAGCCGCCCGGAAGCACCGAGACGTTGCAGGATCGCGCGCGCGTGGCCGCCGCGCCCGAAGGTGCCATCCAGGTACCGCCCGCCCGGTTTCAACGCGAGACCGGCCAGCACGGCGTCCCGCATCACCGGGATATGCATGAGCCCGTGGCTGCCCGTCATTGCCCGCCTACCGTCCATCCGCCGCGCCTGTCCCGACCGCAACGTCCGCTCCGGCGCCGCCCGCCGTTCGCCGGACGCGCACCTCACAGCCTGAGTCCCGCCATTTCCTCGCTGACTTCCTCCTCGCCGATCGTCTGATGGATCTTCGCGAGGTGAGCCTCATCGCTCCACAACTCGAACTTGTTGCCCATGCCGAGCAACACCGCCTTCTTCTCGATGCCCGACGCCGCGCGCTGGCTGACCGGCAGCAATACGCGTGCGGCACCGTCCAGCTCGACCTGCGCGGCCGCACCGACGAGCTTCAGTTGCAGGTCCCGGTGCACGCGCTTGACGTTCGAAAGTCCATTGACGCGATCGCGCACGCGCTCCCATTCGGGCTGCGGAAAAATCCACAGGCATCCGGGCTCGAAGGGGTTGTAGGTGATCACCAGACGGTTGTTGCAGACCCGCGCGATCGGCTCACGGTAGGCGGTGGGAATCGCCAACCGGCCTTTTTCGTCCACGCTGATTGCGGTTTCGCCCTGAAACATGCTCATGGATTCCCACGGATTCCCACGAAATTACACGCGGACCCACCTTAGTCGCAGCCGGTGAGACTGTCAAGAAATTTCGCTTGCAGATCAATAGGAAAGGCCGAATTGCTGACCGAATCTAAGGTCACTTGTCAGCTACCTGCACAAGGTCATTGAACCCAAAGGATTTCGCCGGACCTCCAGTTGGCGAGGTGACTCCGGGTCGCGGGCACGCCCGCTCCCGCAGCGTAACCACGCGCCGGCCAACGCCGTAGGGCGGGTCTTGACCCGCCGTTGCGGGGCATGCCCGCAACCAGGACAACGCCCGGCGACGCAGAGACGCCTGTTCGAAGCGGCTGTTGCGAACCAACCCGCTGGCGCTCCGGCAGACGTCCGAAAGCAAGGAGGCGACAGCGCGTGGACACCACACGCCGGCCAACGCCGTAGATCGGGTCGTGACGTAGGGCGGCTCTTGACCCGCCGTTGCGGAGCATGCCCGCAACCAAGACAACGCTCAGCGACGCAGGCGGGTCGAGACCCGCCCTACGCGGATATGTGCGCCAACCCGCGGCAGTCCGGAGGCGTGCGCGACCCTGCAACGAAGCCGCGATCACGGACGATCGCACCGAGACGCCGGTTCGAAGCGGCTGTTGCGGAAAGTCAGGCCATGGACGGCCGTTCTGATGTCGATGCCCGAAGAGACCAACTCTCGCGAACCGTGCAACGAAACCGCGATCACGGATGATCGCACAAAAAGCGGAGTCGGCCTGTAAGCCGGGTCCTGTGCGCCTTGCGGCGTGACAGTCATTCCTCTCGGCCAAGCGTCGCCGCCTGGCTCCAGCAACCAACCCGGGAACGGCGCGGGCAACGCCAATGTTCCCCTATTCGGTCTTGCTCCAGGTGGGGTTTGCCGTGCCGTCGACTGTTGCCAGCGACGCGGTGGGCTCTTACCCCACCGTTTCACCCTTGCCGCAATGCGGCGGTCTGCTCTCTGTTGCACTTTCCGTCGGCTCGCGCCGCCCAGGCGTTACCTGGCACCTTGCCCTTCGGAGCCCGGACTTTCCTCGGCGCTCTTGCGAACGACGCGACTGTCCGGCCGACTCCGGGGTTGATTATACGGGACTCGGGAATCGAGAATCGGGATTCGGGAATCGGATGGCGAAATCGGCGGAAACCGCTTCGCGGGTTCCGCCCTACGGATCCTGACGGTAGTTGGGTAGGGCGGAATCGGCGCAGCCGCTTCCGCCAAGGGCGAATCCGGCGGAAACCGCTTCGCGGGTTCCGCCCTACGGCTCTGTTCCCTGTTCCCGCTCCCTGCTCCGATTCCCGATTCCCGATTCCCGATTCCCGCCCCCCCCATACAGCGCCTTGCGCGGCGCGCCGCTGATCGCGGCGGCCAGCTTCGCGGCCCGGGCCGGAGGCAGTTCCGCACGCAGGATCGCGAACACGCGGTGCCCCTCGACAAGTTTCACGTCGGCACTCTCACCGCAGCCCGCAACCACCAGCACGAACTCGCCGAGGCGCTGCTCGGTATCGATCGCGGCGCGCTCCGCGATTTCCCCGAGCGTCGAGCCGAGCCAGGTTTCGTGCAGCTTGGTGAGTTCGCGCAGCAGCGCCGCCGCGCGCTCGGCACCGAACGCATCGACCAGATCGGCGCAACTTTCGGCGATGCGGTGCGAGGCCTCGTAGAACACCAGCGTGCGCGATTCCGCGGCGAGCTCGCGCAGGCGCGCGCGGCGTGCGGACGCCTTGGCTGGCAGAAATCCCTCGAACACGAAGCGGTCGCTGGGCAGCCCCGCGACCGACAACGCCGCAATCGCTGCGCACGCGCCGGGCACCGGTGAAACGCGCACGCCCGCTTCGCGCGCGGCGCGCACCAGCCGATAGCCGGGGTCGCTGATCAGCGGCGTGCCGGCATCGGAAATCAGCGCGATGTTCTCGCCTGCGTGCAGCCTCGCGAGCAGCGCCGGTACCGCAGCGTGCTCATTGTGTTCGTGCAGTGCCGTCATCGCCACCGCGATACCCAGATGCCTGAGCAACGGCCGGCTGTGGCGGGTGTCTTCCGCGGCGACCACGGCGACACTGCGCAGCACTTCGCGCGCACGATCCGATACATCACCGAGATTGCCAATGGGCGTGGCAACGACCCACAAGGTTCCCTTCCTGCCCGCGTTCATGATGCAGTCCTGGCGTTCCGGCACGATCCGTTATCATCGCCGAAAAACCGTCGCGCCACGCGCGCGCAGGACAAGGCATGCTCAGGTCTCGTTACTTCGGGTACACCGTTTTGCTGGTCGCGGCACTGCTGCTGGCCGGCGGTTGCGCGACGCTGGGTCCGTCGCTGCCGGCGGCCAGCCCGCAGGCCGAGGCGCAACTTGCCCATGCGCAGGATCTGTACCGGTCCGGCGATTTCCGTGGCGCAGCGAACGCGTTCGTGGCCGTCGCAGCTTCCGATCCTTCGATCCGTGACCGCGCGGACCTCGGCGCGGCCGCGAGCTACCGCTCGCTCGGCCAGTTCGGGCGGGCGGCGGCGCTCCTGCAACAGGTCGACCGGCACAACCTCACCCCCGATGACGAGGCACGCTATCGCGTGCTTTCGGCGGAGGTCGCGCTGCAGCGCGGCCACCCGGACGCCGCGCTGAAGCAACTGGCGACGCTGCCGTCGTCGCTGCCGCCCGAGGTGCAGCAGCACGCACTGGATGTCGAGTCACGCGCGCAACTCGCCACCGGGCATCGACTTGCTGCCGCGCGCGCGCTGGTCCGGCGCACGCCACTGCTGCCGGCCGCCGCACGGGCAGCCAACCACCAACAAGTGGTGTCGATCTTGGCGGGCATGGGCAACGACAAGTTGACGCCGCTGTACGCGTCGCTGGCCGACAACGATCCGCTCAAGCCTTACGTGCGGCAGGCGCTGGCCCAGGGTGGCACCGCGATGCCGCGGGTGCTGCCGCAGCCCAACCAGCCGGTCGGAACCGTGACCGGAGCCTCGGCGCCACCACAGGGTTATGCGATGCCCTCCAAGGTCGCGCTGCTGCTGCCGGCGACCGGGCCGGTCGCGACCGCCGGCGCGGCCGTGCGCGACGGCTTCTTCACCGCCTACTTCCATACCCCGGTCACGCAGGAACAGCGGCCGGCGATCCATGTGTACGACACCGGCGGAACCGCGGACGGCGCAGTCGGCGCCTACCGCCAAGCCGTCACCGACGGTGCGGCGCTGGTGGTCGGGCCGCTCGGCCGCGCCGCAGTGGCTGCGGTTTTCGCGCAGCCTTCGCTGCCGGTGCCGGTGCTGGCGCTCAACCACGCGCAAGGCAACGTGCCCACCCCAACCGGAAGCTACGAATTCGCGCTGCTCCCGGAGGCCGAAGGCGCGCAACTGGCCGCGCGCATGATCACCCTCGGCCTGCACGCGG
>JBOHYT010000317.1:0-5989 GCA_050738055.1 Rhodanobacteraceae bacterium | reverse complement strand
GTGGTGGTGCGCGGCGGCGGGTTTCGAGCACGCTCCTGAACACGTCCTCCGCCTGTGACGATGCATAGCTGGAAAAGGGAACGGTGAATGCGGGCATGTCAGGCCGACCTGCGAATCCACGTTCGCTGCTGGCACCGCGCCGCGATCGATCCGGCAGAGTTCAGGAAATCCAGGCTCATGTGCGCCTCCGAAGGTTCCGATGCAACCGTTCAACGCGGCTTGCGGCTCAGCCGCACCTTGCCGTCTGCGCCGCGATCGACGGTAATGTCGTAGGGATGCCCGCGAAACATCACGTTCTCAAGTGTCATCGACTTCCATCCTGCTGGCAATACAGGCGGATAGGCCTCGATGAGTCCATCGTTTTCGATGCGCAGGCCGGTCAGTCCATAAACCAGGCTTTGCACATAACCGGCCGAGCCGGTCAGGAAATACCCCGTGTTGTTGCGCGGGGTTTCCGTGCGCACGTTGAACGGCGGCTTCAGCATGTCGTTGCTGATGTTGTCTTTCAACCAGCGTGCCGTGTCGGCTGCATTGCCGAGCGCGGCCGCAGCGATCGTGAGCGGGGCGAGTCCCATCGTCGAAAGCACTCTCCCGGATTGCTCCAGCGGCGTGACATCGATCCGATAATCGTTGCGCCGCACCGTGTTGTCCATCTGCAGGTTCAGGGATGGGAATGCCAGAAATGCAAGATCGTTGTCGTCGGGCGCATGCGGGGTCGACGAGTCGAAAACGAGGTGGTGCTGGCCCGCAACCGAAAACGGGATATGCAGGCCGGCCGCGATTTTTGCCCAGCGCGGATCGGGCTTTGCGCCAACCAGTGCCGTGGCTTCGACGGCGATCCGCAAAGCCTTGGCCGCCGAGGCATTCGTGAACGTGTCGTCGTCGACATGCGCGTAAGGCTCCATCAGCGAAACGACATCGCGTATGTCGTAGCGCCGCTTGGCCGCGTCATACGTGGCACGGCTGATCCAGAATTCGGCGACATCGCGGATTACCGGCCAACCGTCCTGGCGCAACCATTTGACGTCGTGCGTCACCAACCAGTATTGCCACTGGGCGATCGCGATGTCGGCGTTGACGTGGATTTCGCCGACACTCAGCCGATGCGCGGCGTACAGGATCTGTTCGGTGCCGTTTTGCGGATCGGCTTCCCACGGATATTTGGCGCCGCCGAAGCCGGCCGCGCGCGCACGTTGTTGCGCGATAGGCAGAGTGCGATCGCGGAACATCACGATCGAGCGCGCACGCTCTGGATGCAGCAGCAGCAACGCCGGAAAGATCCACGTATCGCTGTCCCAGAACACGTGGCCGGCGTAGTTGGTCGTCATGCCGCACGCACCCACGCCCCAGGACATATCCGGCGCGACGTTCGCGAGCAGATAATACAGATCCGAGTGCACCGCCCGCTGCGCCTTCGGATCACCATCGATGCGAATGTCCGATTGCCAAAGCTTCGCCCACGCCGCGCGCTGTGCATCGAGCAACGCATCGAACCCGTGTTCACGTGCCGACTCGGCCAGCGCAAGATCGGCGTTGCCGTCGCCGCCCCAGCCTTCCCGGGACAGGGCGACGTACTTGGTGAAGGCATAGGTCTTGCCTTGTCGCACCGCGACCCGCAGGTCCAGCGCCAAGCGATCTGCCGTGTGGTCCAGCTTCGTTTCGAGCGGCCGAAGTCCTCGCGGCAATTCCACCGCGACGGCTTCACCCATCCGCTTGCCGTGTGTCGCCTGGCCATCCAACCACAACGTCAGATTCGAAACATCGCCGTCGCCGTCCAGTACCCGCGTGTCGCCGTGGTACCAGATCGCGGCGCGGTCCGGCGTGGAGGGCGGTATCGGTTTCAATGCAAGGCCGTGGGCTTCGAGCGCCTGGCGAAATCGGTCGCCCGTCAAGCCGGTATCGCCCGGCAGTTTGGCCAGCGGCAGGCGCGGCTGGTACGGCGCCCACAACACGAGCGGAAACGAAAGCTCCACCACGCCGTCGAATTCCGGCGTGATCGTGAAACGAACCACGGCCAGGTGCCGGGACGCTTCGCTGACGAAGCTGACCGCTTCGATTCGCGTCGCCCTGCCGTGATCGTTGTAACGATAGGTCGTGGTCAGCGTGGCGTCGTGCAGGTTCAGAACCTGGCGGTAATCCTGGAACACCGAAGGTTTTAGCGGCGCCAGATTCAACCATGTGCCGGTCGAACCCGCGCGATAGTCGATGCCGGTCCAGCCGGGAATCGCTGCGGGCCGTGCGATATCGTCCCGGCCATAGTCCATCAGCGCGACGAGATAGGAGAGATTGCTCTCGGTGCCGCGCGGCGAGGTGAAGGTCGAGACATACCCGTTGGCGAGTTCGCCCGGGAAATACGAAGCGAAATCCTTCGAGGTCGCGGAGAGCAGAAAGCTCGGGTCGGTCGCCGCACAGGCAGGAGCGGCGACACATGCAAGAAGCAGAAACAGGCAAGGCAATTTCAGGCCCGCACGTTTGATCAAGCCCTCCCGCAAACGTCCCGAGATCGAATCGCGAGCGGGCCAAACCTTCACTGCGGGTTACTCCGCCGTGCGCGTCAGGCTGACCTTCCCACTGGCGTCGCGTTCGATCCGGACGTCGAATTTTTTGCCCCGGAACTTGACGTTCTTGAGCGTCACCGATTTCCAGCCCGGCGGCAGGATCGGCGCGTATTCCGAATCCAGCCCGCTGTCGTTGATGCGCAGGCCGCTGAGTCCATACAGGAAGCCCTGCACGAATCCGGCCGAGCTCGAGAGGAGGTAACCCGCGTTGTTGGTCACGGTTTCCGTGCGGACGTTGAACGGAGCTTTCAGGAATCCGGTCAGATTTCGATGGACCCAGTAGCCGACCGTCCCGGCGTTGCCCAGTTCGGCGGCGCCGACGGTGAGCATCACCATCATCATCTCGTTCGGGTTGTCGCCATGGGTCTTCAGTGCCTGCAACTGGAAATCGAAATCGTTGCGCCGCACCTCGGGCGACATCTTGAGATCGAGATCGGGATACATCAGGAAGATCAGCGACGACCCCATCCACGTGATCTTGTCGTGCGGTATGGAGGGATCGAAGTCGTAATGGCGCTGGGCCTTTTCGTCGAACGGGATGTACATCTTCCCGGCGATCTCGGCCCACTTCGGATCAGGGGTCGCACCGACCGCCACGGCCGCCTTGGTCGCGATTTCCAGTGCCTTGCGCGCGGCCGCGTTGGTGAACGAATCGTTGTCGACGTCGTTGTACGCTTCGTCGGGCGAGGTGACGTGCAGGATTTCGTAACGGTCCTTCGCCTTGTCGTACGTCACGCGGCTTTCCCAGAACGTCGCAAGGCCGTGGATCACCGGCCAGCCGTGCTGCTTCAACCAATCGAGGTCGCCCGTTGCGAGGTAGTACTGCCACTGTGCGATCGCGATGTCCGCGTCGACGTGGATTTCCCGGTACACGTCGTAGGCGTAGTACGGCGTCACGTCGATCCCCTTCTGCGGGTCCGACTCCCACGGGTACATCAGGCCTTGCCAGCCATACTGTTTGGCGCGTGCTCGCGCCGGCTGCATCGTGCGATCGCGAAACATCACGATCGGCTTGGCGCGTTCCGGGTGCAACAGCAGCAGGACCGGGAAAACCCACGAGTCGGCATCCCAGAATACGTGACCGGAATAATTCGGGGTCAACGCGCAGGCACCCACCGACCAGGCGGTACCAACCGTGCTATTGGACAGGATGTAGTAGAGATCCGAATGCACCGCGCGCTGCACTTTTTCGTCGTGGTCGACGACGATGTCGGATTTCCACAGGTCGTGCCATGCGGCAACGTGGCGCGCGAGCAGTTTGTCAAAGCCGGTTTCGCGCGCCTTCAAGGCAAGCGCAACGTCGGCTTTGGCATCGCCGCCCCAATCCTGCCGCGACGCCGCGACGTATTTGATGAACGTGTAATGCTCGCCCTTGCGCACCTCGGCGACCAGATTCAGCGAAAGCTCGTACGGGCCCTTTTCCAGCTTCACGCTTTCGATCTTCAACCCTCGCGGCAATTCGATCGTCGCGGCTTCCGCCATCGTCAAGCCGTCCACGGCGCGGCCGTCCAGCCAAAGCATCATCTGTTTCGTGTCACCCCCATCGTCGGTGACGAGCGTCGTGCCCGGATACCACACCGGCGCACGATCCGGCGTCGGTATCGGCTTGTCGTTGAGGTTCTGGCCGCTCGCAATCACCGCGGCGATCATCTCATCGCCGGTCATGCGCGCGATCGGGAAACGCGGCTGGTGCCCGGACCACAAACGGAACGGAAACTTGAGTTGCACCTTGCCGTCGAATTGCGGCGTGATGGAAAACCGCGTCGCCGCGAGGTGCGGATCGGCCTGGCTGACAAACGTCGTGACTTCCACGTCGGTCGGGTTGTACACGTAGGTGAAGCGGTAGCGCGTCGTCAGCGTGGCGTCGTGCATGTTCAGCGTCTGCGTATACCCGCTGAATATCTCCGGATCGAGACGCGTTGCGTTGAGCCAGCCCGTTCCCGCGTTGTAGTCGATCTCGCTCCAGCCGGGAATCGCCGCAGGCCGCGAGATGTCGTCTTTCGTGTAGTCCATCAAGGCGACCATGTAGGCCATGTCGGGCTCGGTGCCGCGCACCGACGTCATCGTCGAGAAATAGCCGTTCGCCAGGTAGGACGGAAAATAGGTACCAAAATCCTTCGAGGTCGCCGTCAACAGGAAACTCGGGTCGGTGGCGGACAGCCCCGCTGCCGGCATGCCCAGCGAAGATGCAAGCAGCCCGAGGAACATGAAAGCGCGGCATTTCATCGCGATGCTCCGAATGGGTAGAGCCCATCTCAAACTGCATGTTTGCATTTCATCATTCAGGGGCCGTCTGCAACTTTGTTGCGGACGGAACCCGGGATTCCGCTCTTTGCCGTGCTTGATCAAAAAAATGGATTTTGGGTTCCATCGCCGATGAAGCCGGCGATGGCCCCGGAATGACGAAGTTGCAGGGGCGGTCACGAAAAGTCATCGGCTGAAGTTTGCAGCCGCAAGCGAGGCGCTGCGGCCGGATCGGTGGCAAGCCGATCCGGCCCTTCACGGCGGGTTCTTCAGAACCGGTACTTGGCCTGGAAAGAAACCTCACGACCCGTGAGCGGCCGCGCCATGATCACGCCACCGATGCCGGTGTTCTTGCCGAACACACGCGAGTTGCCTTCGGTCAGGCTGTCCGAGTTGGTGAGGTTGGTGCCCTGCAGGCGGAATTGCCAATTGGGGCCGACATCGGCCACCAGCCCTGCGCCCAGCGTTTTGAACGTGCCTAGCGGCTGCAACCCGGACTGATCCTCGTAGCGCTGGCCGGCATGCTCGTAGGTCAGGAAGGCCGTAACGTTGCCCCAGCTCGTCGGCAAGACATAGCTTGGCATGAACAGATAGCGGACCTTGGGCTGGCGCTGCAGCGGCGCACCGTTGAAACCGATGCATTGTTTGTTGCCGTTGATATCGGTGAAGGGCACGCACGCGTTGTTGTGGGTGTAGTGCCCGGCCATGTAGTCGGCGACCAGCTTCAGGTGCAGGTTGTCGATCGGCGACCACGTTCCATCGAGATCGAGTCCGTGGGTGTTGGCGCCGTAATTGGAAATCGCGCCGGGGATTGGCTGACCGTTGGGACCCGTCTCCTGGTATTGCAGGCCGGTGAACAGGCGGTGATAGACGCTGACGTCCACGAAAATCACATCCGACTGGAACTTGAAGCCGGCCTCCAGGTTCTTGATCTTCTGCATCGGCGCGAAATTGCCGTTGGCGCCGCGGATGCCGTTGTCGAAATCGTCGAAGTGTCCGCCGGTATTGGCGCGCACGTACGCGCTCATGTGGTCGTTGAACTGGTAATTCGCGCCCGCGGTGAACGATGGATGGGTCTTGTCGTAGTGTTCGAAGTCCCAGGTTCCATTGCACACCGGCGTGGTGTTGTCGTACAGGGTGAGTGGATTGCCGTCCAGATCGACCTTCGACTGGTTGCAGGTCCGCTG
>JBOHYT010000316.1:0-13673 GCA_050738055.1 Rhodanobacteraceae bacterium | reverse complement strand
GTCTTGAGGACCCCGGCGGTCTGCTCTTTGAGGTTGATGTTGATGACCGCCTCCGCGGGGGAAACCGCGGCGTGGTCCTCGATGAAGTCTCCGAGGTGGGAATCTTCTTCCTCTCCGATGGGGGTTTCAAGCGAGATCGGTTCCTGGGCGATTTTGAGGACTTTGCGCACCTTGACCACCGGAATTTCCATCCGCTTGGCGATTTCCTCGCTGGTCGGCTCGCGCCCCAGCTCCTGCACCAGTTGCCGCGAGGTGCGGATCAATTTGTTGATGGTCTCGATCATGTGCACCGGAATTCGGATCGTGCGCGCCTGATCCGCTATCGCCCGCGTAATGGCCTGCCGGATCCACCAGGTGGCATAGGTCGAGAACTTGAAGCCGCGGCTGTACTCGAACTTGTCCACGGCCTTCATGAGGCCGATGTTGCCTTCCTGGATGAGGTCCAGGAACTGCAGGCCGCGGTTCGTGTATTTCTTGGCGATGGAAATCACGAGGCGCAGGTTCGCCTCCACCATTTCCTTCTTCGCACGGCGCGCCTTGGCCTCGCCGATCGACATCGCGCGGTTGATTTCCTTGATGTCGGTGAGCGGCAGGTACAGCGCGCGCTCGATCTCGGTGAGCTTCTGCTGCTCCAGCACGATATCGTCGCGGTGGTTGCGGATGGCCGGCACCCATTTCTGGCGCTTGCGCGCAAGCTCGGCGGTCCAGTCCAGGTTGGTTTCGTTGGACGGGAACAGCTCGATGAAATCCTTGCGCGGCATGTGGCAGTGGCGGATGCAGATGTCCATGATCACCCGCTCGTGCTGGCGGATCGCCGCCACCACGTCGCGCAGCTTGCGCACGAAACCGTCGATCAACGCGGAAGGAAGCTTGAGCTTCAGGAACTCCTCGCCCATCTTCTCGCGCAGCTTCTGCGATTTCCGGTTGGCGACGCCGTACTTGTCGGCGGTCTTCTGGAATCTGCCGTACAGCTCGCGCAGCACGTCCATGCGGCGCGCCACCTCGACCGGGTCGGGGCCGCTCGGCGTGCTTTCGGTGGTGTCGGAGGTGGAGTCGTCGTCCTCGTCGTCGTCGCTGTCGGAATCGTCGTCGCCGCCATCGCTGGACGACGCGCTCTCGGCGCTCGACGGCCGGGCGCCGAACTCGTCGGCGGGCACTTCGAGGTCGGCGAAGCCGGCGAGGATCTCGCTCATGCGGCGCTTGCCGTCGAGGTGCAGGTCGTACTCCTCGAGCAGCAGGCCGATCGCCCACGGGAAGCTCGCCAGCGCGGCCTGGACTTGCGTCAGGCCTTCCTCGATGCGCTTGGCGATCGCGATCTCGCCCTCGCGGGTCAGCAGCTCCACCGTGCCCATTTCGCGCATGTACATGCGCACCGGGTCGGTGGTGCGGCCGACTTCGGCATCGACCGCCGACAGCAGCGCGACGGCTTCCTCGGTCGCGGCTTCGTCGTCGTCGCCGCTGACCGGTCCTTCGGCGCTGATCATGTCGGTATCGGGTGCGATCTCGTGCACCTCGATGCCCATGCCGTTGATCATCCCGATGATGTCTTCGATCTGTTCCGGATCGACGATGTCGTCGGGCAGATGATCGTTGACCTCGGCGTAAGTCAGGTAACCCTGCTCACGGCCCTTGGTGATCAGCTGCTTGATTTCGGATTGCTGGGGGGGGAGGTTTTCCATAGGGGATATCGCGCGCGACAAGACCGCTCAGTATAGCAAAATGGAGGCCTTTGATCCAAGGATCAAGGCCGAAAAAGCTTGGTGGGTCAAGCAACTGGAATCGCCGCCCATGCAAGAATCATCCCAAGCGGCGCCATTATTGCGATCGTCCCTGATCGCTGCGTTTTTTTGCGATCGTCCCTGATCGCTGCTTCGTCCTGAATATCGGCAAACCCATGGCATCTCAGCTATGGGGTACCAGAACGGCCATCCATGGCCTGACTGTCCACAACAGCCGCTTCGGATCAACATCGGAACGGGTACGGGTGCAGGAGCGGAGAAATCCGCGACTCACGGCCTCGAGTCGCCGAACCTGGTCGCAATTTCGATCGGGCCTTCCGGCCCTCCTACGACCGCAGGATGAACGTTGCGGGGCCGTCGTTGACCAGCCGCACCTGCATATGGGCACCGAAGCGGCCGGTTGCAACCCCCGGGTGCGCAGCGCGCGCCAGTTCCACCAGCCGGTCGAACCACCGCCTTCCCTCGTCCGGCGATGCGGCGGTGGTGAAGCTGGGCCGCATGCCCTTGTGGGTGTCGGCGCCCAGGGTGAATTGCGGCACCAGCAGCAGGCCGCCGCCGATGTCGGTGAGCGGGCGATTCATCCGCCCCACGTCATCGGAAAACACCCGGTAGCCGAGCAGGCGCTCGCACATTCGTTTCGCCTGGGTCTCGCCGTCACCGGGCTCGACCGCCACCAGCACCATGAGTCCCGCGTCGATCGCGCCGACGGTTTCGCCGTCGACGGTGACGCTGGCGGAAGTGACGCGTTGCAGGAGGGCAATCATGAGAGACGGGAGACGGGAGACGGGAATGGGGAATCGGAAAAGCATAGTGCCTCGAATGCGTTGAACGTCCGATTCCCGATTCTTGATTCCCGGATTCCGGATTCCGGATTCTCGTCTCCCGTCTCCCGTCTCCCGAATCCCGTCTCCCGATTCCCGGCTCTTCGCTACACTCCCGCGATGCGTTGGTACACCAGACTCGTCTACGGATGCATGTGGCTCGTCGCGCGCCTGCCGCTGCGTGCGTTCCGCGGCCTGGGCGCGGCGCTCGGCTGGCTGTTCTGGGCGACGGGCAACCGCAAGCGGCGGATCGTGGAAGCCAATCTCGCGCTCGCACGCACCGATCTTGGGGATACCGAACGCGCGGCCCTCGCGCGCGACTGCGTACGTGAAACGGGCGTCGCGCTGGTCGAGGTGTTCGGCGTGTGGACCCATCCGCGGCGGACCCTGGCGAGCGTGCGCGAGGTGCGTGGGCGGGAGCTGTTCGACACCGCGATCGCCGCGAAGCAGGGCCTGATCCTGTGCGCGCCGCACCTCGGCAGTTGGGAAGTGGCCAACTATTGGGTCGGCGTGCGCACGCCATTCGCGACCTTCTACACCCAACCGCGTCATCGGCAGGCCGAGATGCTGCTGCGCCGGCTGCGCGAAGGCGGCGCCAGCATCCAGTTCCCGATCGACGACTCGGGGGTGCGGCGGGTGTTCCGACATCTCAAGAACGGCGGCGTGGTCTCGATCATGCCCGACCACGTTCCGCGTACCGGCGGCGTGGTGGTTCCCTTCTTCGGCGTGCCGGCGCTGACGATGACCCTGCTGCCGCGGCTCGCCCGTCGCACCGGCGCGCGCGTGTTGGTGGTGTTCGCCGAACGATTGCCGAACGCGCAGGGTATCCGCCTGCACTTCCGCGAACCGCCGGCCGCGCTCGTCGACGCCGATCCACTGATCGCGTGCGCGGCCATGAACGCCGCGATCGAGGCCTGCGTGCGCGTCACATTCACGCAGTATCAGTGGAACTACAAGCGGTTCAAGGCGCGTGCGGGGAGCGGCCTCGGTGACGATGCGTATATCGACGCCGGAGTACGAACCTGATGCGTTGGTACGTGCGGGCGACATGGCTGGCACTGCGCGCGCTCGGCGTGCTGCCGCTGCCGGTGCTGTATGCGATCGGCACCGCGCTGGGGCATGCGCTCTGGTGGCGGCGCCACGCGCGCGAACGGGTGCACACCGAAGTGAACATGCGCATCGTGCATCCCGACCTGGACGACGCAGCGCGCGCACGACTGGTGCGCGAATGCCTCCTCGAAACCGGGCATGCCGTCACCGAAATGGCGTCGATATGGGGACGCGATGCCGAACACGCGCTCGCGCGGGTGCGCGGGGTGGATGGACTGGACCATTTCGAGGCCGCATTGCGCTCCGGGCGCGGCCTGATCGTCGCGGCGCCGCACCTCGGCTGTTGGGAACTGCTGAATTACTGGCTGGGAAGCCGCACGCAGATCGCGATCCTGTACGCGCCGCCGCGCAACCCGGCGTGGGAAACGTTGCTGGTGCGCGCCCGCGGCAAGCTCGCACCGGAACAGGTGCGCGCGGATGGCGCCGGCGTGCGCAGCCTGTACCGCAGGCTCGCCACCGGCGGCGCGGTCGGCATCCTGCCCGACCAGCAGCCCAAACGCGGCGAAGGTCAGTTCGCCCCGTTCTTCGGCGTCGACGCCAACACGATGGTGCTGCTGCCGCGGATCGCACATCGCACCGGCGCGACCGTGGTGTTCGCGTTCGCCGAACGCCTGCCACGCGGCTCGGGGTTTCGCATCCGCATCCTGCCGGCACCGGAGGGCATCGCCGCACCCGACCTGCGCATCGCCTGCACCGCGCTCAACCGCGGCGTCGAGCAGTGCGTGGAATTGGCCTTCCCGCAATACCAGTGGACCTACAAACGCTGGGCGGAACGGCCGGATCCGTACGAACATGATCCGTACTGGTTAGCACGGAATGGGAGGAGTAACACATGACCCCCATCACCTGCATCGAAGACCTGCACCAGCTCTATCTCAAGCGCGTCCCGCGGATGTTCGTGGACTATTGCGAGTCGGGCTCGTGGACGGAAACCACGTTGCGCCGCAACCTCGAGGATTTCGCGCGCATCCAGTTGCACCAGCGCGTCGCGATGGGCGTCGAAGGCGGCACGACGACCTCGAAGATGCTCGGCGACGAGGTGACGCTGCCGCTCGCGCTCGCACCGGTCGGGATGCTCGGGATGCAGCACGCCGATGGCGAATTGCTGGCGGCGCGCGCGGCGCTGGATTTCGGCGTGCCGTTCACGCTCTCGACCATGAGCATCGCCTCGATCGAGGACGTCGCCGCGTTCGTGCAACGGCCGTTCTGGTTCCAGTTGTACGTGATGCGCGACCACGCCTTCATCGAACGCCTGATCGACCGCGCGAAAGCGGCTGGCTGCTCGGCGCTGGTGCTGACGCTGGACCTGCAGGTGATGGGCCAGCGTCACCGCGACGTCAAAAATGGCTTGTCGACGCCGCCCAAGCCGACCCTGCGCAACCTCGCAAACCTTGCGGCGCATCCACGCTGGTGCCTCCGGATGGCGAGCACACGGCGCCATCAGTTCGGCAACATCGCGGGGCACGTCGAGGGCGTCAGCGACATGTCTTCGCTGGCCGCGTGGACGGCGGAACAGTTCGACCGCGGGTTGGACTGGGACGATGTGGAATGGATCAAGCGTCGCTGGGGCAGCAAGTTGATCCTGAAGGGCGTGCTCGATCCGGACGACGCGCGCCGTGCGGTCGATGTCGGCGCGGACGCCATCGTGGTTTCCAATCATGGCGGGCGCCAGCTCGACGGCGCGCCATCGTCAATCAGCGTGCTGCCGGAAATCGCCGCGCGCGTCGGCCAGGATTGCGAGGTGTGGATGGACGGCGGCGTGCGCTCCGGACAGGACGTCTTCAAGGCGCTGGCGCTCGGCGCGCGCGGCGTGATGCTCGGTCGCGCGTTCGTGTACGGCCTGGGTGCGCTGGGCGGGGCCGGCGTCACCACGGCGCTGGAGCTGATCCGGCGCGAACTCGACCTCACGATGGTGCTGTGCGGCGTACGCTCAATCGCGGAAATCGACCGGCGGGTGCTGCACGAGTGTTGAAGCGCGTGGATACATAGGTTGGGCTGAGCTTGCGAAGCTGCGTAGGTTGGGGTGAGCGGTTTTTCGCGAACCCCAACACCATTTCGCAAGATCGTGTTGGTTCACGTAGGTTGGGGTGAGCGGCTTTTTGCGAACCCCAACGGGTCGAACCGACAATGTTGGGTTTCGCCCGCAAGAAGCGCGGGCTCAACCCAATCTACGAGCTACATCCGCACGATCAACGCAGCACCAGCAGCGCGACCAGCACCGCGGTGACCACCAGGTAGGGAATCGACCACGCGTGGAAGCGCCAGCCGATGCCGTGGCTGCCCTCCAGGCGCAGCGCGATCAGGTTCGCGAGCGAACCGATCACGAGCCCCGAACCGCCCACGTTGACCGCCGCGGCGAGCAGGGTGATGTCGGATGCATAGTGCTGGAGCAGCACCGCGGCCGGCACGTTGCTGATGATTTGCGACACCACGATCCCTGCGCCGAACGCCACGCGCGGATCGGTCCATGCAAGCGCATCGAGGTGTGCGTGCACCGCCGGCAGCGCGGCGAGGTGACCCAGGCCCACGAACATCGCCGCGAACGTCACCAGCAGCAACCAGTCCACGCTGGCCAGCACCCGCCGGAAAGCCACCGCGGCGATCACGAGCACGAGCAACGCCGCCGGAATCGCGAAACCCCATTGCAGCGCGACCACCATCGCCGCCAGCAGCAGCACGCAACCGGCCAGCAGGCGCGCGTCTGTCTGCGGCGCATCCAGGGTTTCGTCGTTCACCCGCAGCGGCGTCGCCGGGAATGCGAAGCCCGAGGCGATCAGCAACACCAACAGAAGTACCGCGCCGGTCGGCGCGAGCGCCGCGACGTAGCCGAAAAAGCCGAGCCGCGAGTGCTGCCACAGCAGCAGGTTCTGCGGATTGCCGATCGGGCTGAAGGTCGAGCCCGCGTTCACCGCCAGCGCTTCGAAGATCACCAGCCGCCCGCGCGGAATGTGCGCGATCCGATCGACCGCCAATGTCAGCGGAACCACCAGGAACAGCGCGACGTCGTTGGTCAGCACTGTCGCCAGCGCCGCCGACAGCGCGACCAGCACGAATGCGAGCGCGCGCACGCTGCGCAACCGCGCGACCAGGTGCAGCGCGAAGCGTTGCACGTGGCCGCTCGCGCGCACGCCTTCGGTCAGGGTCAGCAGGCCGGTGAGGCCGGCCAGGGTCGGCAGGTCGAGCCAGCGCAAGTACTCGCGCGGCGCGCGCGGATCGACGATCGCCAGCGCCAGCGTCAGCAGCAGCAAGGCCTGCAGCAGGTGGTCGCGCCGGAGTCGAAGCAGGAAGGGGTTGGGCGTGGGCACGGGCGATCCAATGGCTGGCGCCATGCTGCACCACGCGCCGGTTGCCGGTAAAGAGCCCTGCGAACCGGCGTCGCGAGCGGCGCCCACAGCCGCGGCGCGGTGTCGGCGAAGGCACATGCCGTTCACCCTGGCGCGTGCATGCTTGAGAGATGTTTACCTGGGTACACGGGCGATGGGCGCTGCGAGGCTTGATGGTAGCCATCGCGATCGCCGCCATAATCTTGTTCTTCCTTTCCGGCGCCCAGCATCACCTCAATTTCGAAACGCTGCAGCGCAGCCGCGAGTGGTTCGCTGCCGCCCAGGTCAATCATCCATGGCGGCTGGCGTTCACTTTTCTGGGCATCCTGATCGGGGTCGTCGCTCTGTCGCTGCCGCTGCTCACGATCATGACCCTCGCGGCGGGCGCGATCTTCGGCGTGGTCGAGGGCACCGTGCTGATGTCGTTCGGGTCCACGATCGGCGCGACCCTGGTGTTGCTCGCCTCGCGTTTCGTTTTCAAGGACGCGGTACGTCAACGCTTCGAGCACCGGCTGCACAAGATCGACGCGGGCATGGAGCGCGACGGCGCGTTCTACCTCCTCAACATCCGGCTGGTGCCGATCTTTCCGTTTTTCCTGGTCAACCTGTTGATGGGTTTGACGCACATTCCGGTGTGGACCTTTTACTGGGTGACCCAACTCGGCACGCTGGCGGGCACGGCAGTGTACGTGAACGCCGGCACGCGCATCGCATCCGCAAAATCCGCACGCGGACTGGTATCGATCCCGATGATCGCGTCACTGGTCCTGCTCGCGGTACTGCCGTTCGTGTCGCGCTGGATCATCAAGCGCGTCCGGCACTGGCGACACGAGCAGCGATGGCGCCATTGAATGCGCGTTTTGTCAAATTCCCGCGTATCACTGATAACCATGGTCTCCGCAGTAGCCGTCCTGGACGCCGTCGATGCCGTGGAAGGAGGCGACCAGGTCGATGCGCCGCACGTACTTGGCCATCGTGGAAGCGAGCCGGCGAGGAAGCCCGGCGATATGCTTGCGGTTCGCCCTTTCATTCGGCGGCAGCGACCGCCAAGGAGAACACCCATGGCACTTTCAGGCAAACGCATCGCAGTCACCGGCGCGTTCGGTTCGCTCGGATCGGCGGTGGTGCAGGCCGCGTTGGCGGCAGGCGCGAAGGTCGCCGCGATCGACCGCGCCGAGGCACCCGCAGCGGGCGTCGAATTCGGCGCTGCGCAACGTTTCGGCGGTGTGGACCTCGCAGATACCGCGCAGGCGCTGAGCGCGATCGACGCTGCCGTGAACGCGTTGGGCAGACTCGACGCGCTGGTCAACATCGCTGGCACCTTCCGCTTCGAAACGCTCGTCGATGGCAGCGCGGAGACCTGGGACCTGCTTTATCGCATCAACCTGCGCACGGCGGTCGCCGCCAGCAAGGCCGCGCTCGCGCGCCTTCCGGACGGCGGGCGCATCGTCAACATCGGCGCCGCTTCGGCGCTGAAGGCCGGCGCGGGCGTCGGCGCATACACCGCGTCGAAATCCGGGGTAATGCGCTTCACCGAGTCGCTGGCCGAGGAATTGAAGCCGCGCGGCATCACCGTCAACGCCGTGTTGCCTTCGATCATCGACACGCCGCCGAACCGCAAGGAGATGCCCAAGGCCGATTTCGGCAAGTGGGTGAAACCCGAACAGCTTGCCGATGTGATCGTGTTCCTGCTTTCCGATCAGGCATCGGCAATCACCGGCGCGTTGATTCCGGTGGTTGGACGTGTGTGACAACATCCAGAGCTTTCACCACGGATTTGCACGGATGACCACGGATCAAGATTGAATCCGTGAAAATCCGTGTTGATCCGTGGTGGATTGCTCTGCTGCGAACCGTCAGTCCGAGCCGTCCCTGTGGTAACTCACCGCGGTTTCCACTTCCTGCTTCGAACCCAGGATCACCGGCACGCGCTGGTGCAGTTGCGTGGGTTGCACTTCCAGAATGCGTTCGCGTCCGGTGCTGGCCGCGCCGCCGGCCTGCTCGACGATGAAGCCCATCGGATTGGCTTCGTACATCAGGCGCAGCTTGCCGCACTTCGATTTCACCTTCTCGTCGAGCGGGTACAGGAAGATGCCGCCGCGGGTCAGGATGCGGTGCACGTCGGCGACCATCGAGGCCACCCAGCGCATGTTGAAATCGCGCCCGCGAGGGCCGGTCCTGCCTCCGAGAAGATCCGCGACGTAACGCTGCACCGGTGCTTCCCAGAAGCGCTGGTTGGACAGGTTGATCGCGAATTCCGAGGTGTCTTCCGGAATGGTCGCGTTGGCGCGGGTGAGCCGGAAGCTGCCGATCTCGCGATCCAGCGTGAACACGTTGACGCCGTGGCCGGTGGTGAGGACCAACAGTGTGTTGGGTCCATACACGCAGTAGCCCGCCGCAACCTGATGCGCACCGGGTTGCAGGAAATCCTTCTCGCTCGGTTGCGTGGTGCCTTCCGGACAGCGCAGTACCGAGAAGATCGTGCCCACCGAAATGTTGACGTCGATGTTGCTGGAACCGTCCAGTGGGTCGAACAGCAACAGATAATTGCCCTTCGGATAGGCGTCGGGAATCGGGTAGGGATCGGCCATCTCTTCGGACGCGCAGGCGGCCAGGTGTCCGCCCCAGGCGTTGGCTTCCAGCAGGATTTCGTTGGAGATCACGTCCAGCTTCTTCTGTGCCTCGCCCTGAACATTCATGCTGATTGAATCAGCGGTGCCGGCCTCGCCCAGCACCCCTCCGAGCGCGCCCTTGCCGATCGCGATCGAGATGCGCTTGCAGGCACGCGCGACCACCTCGATCAGCAGGCGCAGGTCGGCGTTGACGCTGTCATGGCGGCGTTGTTCCTCGATCAGGTGCTGGGTCAGCGAGACATGTCCTCGAAAATCGGATTGCATGACGGTTTCCGTGTGCGGGGTACGCCATTGTCCGGGCTTCGCGCGGCGGTTGCCAGCACTGCTGACATCACGTTGTCAGCATGGGGTGCGCACACTGCATGCCCGCAATGTCAAGGAGCCCCCCATGCGCCGCCTCGTTGAAAACTTGATCGCCGCGTATGCACCGCTGGCGCGATGCCGGGCGCTGGTCGACGGCTGGCCGCCGCCACGTTTCGAAGCGTCCGTGCCGCGCCGTCCGCGCGGCAAAGGCATCGCCTTGTCCACCAGGTTCTTCAGGTTCCCCCACTTCCTTCAGGAGGTTCGCCCATGAACGCCATCGCCCCCGTCACTTTCTTCCATGCTCCGCACAGCCGTTCTTCCGTCACCCGCGCGATGCTCGAAGAACTCGGCGTGCCGTTCGACCTGGTTTCGCTCGACCTGAAGCGCAACGAGCAGCGCAGCGAGGACTACCTTGCGATCAATCCGATGGGCAAGGTGCCCGCGATTTGCCACGGTGGCGTGCTGATCACCGAACAACCCGCGATCCTGATGTACCTGGCCGACCTGTATCCCGAGAAAAACCTCGCGCCCGCGCTTGCCGACCCCCTGCGCGGGGCATACCTGCGCTGGATGGTGTTCTACGGTTCATGCTTCGAGCCGGCGATCATGGATTTTTCGGCGAAGCGCGCACCGATTCCGCAAATGCAGTGCGGCTACGGCGACTACGACTGCGTGATGGACGTGCTGGCGTGGCAACTGCAGCATGGCCCGTGGCTGCTGGGTGAACGCTTCACCGCGGCCGACGTGCTGTGGGGCGGGGCGTTGAACTTCGGCCTGATGTTCAAGCTGGTGCCCGAGCTTCCCGTGTTTCGCGCCTACGTCGAACGCGTGCAGTCGCGACCGGCGATCCGGCGCGCGTTCGAGCTGGACGAAGAGTTGGCGAAGGGCCAGGCAGAGGCGTTGGCGGCATGAATGCTGCGCCTGCCAAGGCCATGCCGCACCCGCTGCCACACGACTTCGATTTCGAGTTCGGTCGCTGGCGCGTGCGCAACCAACGCCTGAAATCGCGGCTGACCGGGTCGGGCGAATGGGAATACTTCGACGCCATGAATGAATGCCACCCGATCCTGGGTGGCATGGGCAACCGCGAGGAAATGGTCACGGATGACCTGGGCGATACCCGTTTCATCGGAACTGCGCTGCGCCTGTTCAACGCGTCCATGCGGCAGTGGAGCATCTGGTGGGCCGACAACCGGCGCGGTGTGCTGGAACCGCCGGTACACGGCGCGTTCGCGGACGGCGTCGGCACCTTCCATGGCGACGACGTGCACGATGGCCGGCCGGTACGCGTTCGCTTCATCTGGGATGCGCGTGATCCCGCTCGACCGCGCTGGGAACAGGCGTTCTCGCCGGATACGGGTGTGACTTGGGAAACCAATTGGGTCATGACGTTCAGCCGCATCGCCGCCGGCGACACGGGTGGTGTCCGGTGAACGCCGTCGTGAACCCGACTGCGCCGTGCCCTGCCGATTGCACGGTGATCGAATTGCGCCAGTACACCCTGCATCCGCGCGCGCGCGAAACGCTGATCGAACTGTTCGAGCGCGAATTCGTGGAATCGCAGGAGGCCGTGGGCGCAAGCGTGATCGGCACCTCCCGCGACCTCGATCAGCCGGATCGGTTCGTGTGGTTGCGAGGCTTCGCCGACATGCGTGTGCGCCGGCAGGCACTGACTGATTTTTATAGCGGCCCCGTCTGGAGGGTGCATCGCGACGCAGCCAACGCCACCATGATCGATTCGGATAACGTGCTGTTGCTGCGCCCGGCGTGGCCCGGCGCGGGTTTCGCCCTCGATCCGGGCATACGCCCTGCAGGCGGTCGTGAAACCGCGGGCGAGCATTTGGTGACAGCGCGGGTTTATGCATTCGATGCGCCGATCGATCCTGCGCTGATCGCGTGGTTCCGGCACGAAGCGGTTGCGCTGTACGACGAACTCGGCGCGCAAACCGTCGCGGTGCTGATCAGCGAAGACGCGGAGAACGATTTTCCCGCGCTGCCGGTGCGCGAAGGCGAGCACATGCTGGTGTGGTTCGCGCGCTTCGACGACCACGCGGCGTATGCGCGTTTTTTCGAGGCGGTGACGCATTCGCGACGTTGGAACGAAACATTGCTGCCGGAGCTGCAGCGCCGCTTGCGCGGCAAGCCACCGTTGCTGCGGCTGGCACCGACCGCGCGCTCGCTGCTGCGCTGAGTGCGCGCCGATCCCATCCACTTCACCAAGAGTCCATCCATGAACGCTGCATCCGATCTGGTGTTTTTCCACAACCCACACAGCCGCGCGTGCATGACGCACGCGTTGCTGGAGGAACTCGGCGTCGCCTACGAGCAGCGCATCCTCGACTTCCGCAACGGCGAACAACTTGCGCCCGAGTATCTCGCGATCAACCCCATGGGCAAGGTGCCGGCCATTCTGCACGGCGACGCGCTGGTGACGGAGACGGTGGCCATTTTCATCTACCTTGCCGACATGTTCCGGGACGCCGGTCTGGCGCCGGCGCTGGACGATCCGCAGCGCGGTCCGTACCTGCGCTGGCTGGTGTTCTACGCGGCCTGTTTCGAGCCCGCCGTGGGCGATCGTGCGCTGCAGCGCGCACCGGCCCCGCGCGCGCAGTCGCCCTACGCGGACTTCGAGACCACGATGAAGGCCATCAGCGGGGCGCTCCAGCTTGGCCCGTGGCTGCTCTGCGAACGTTTCAGCGCCGCCGATGTGCTGTGGGGCAATGCCCTACGTTTCGTCACCGGGTTCAAGCTGGTGGAAGCGACACCGACGATCGCGGCTTACATCGAGCGCGTGATGTCGCGGCCGGCCGAACAGCGTGCCCTCGCGGCCGACGCGGCATTGGCCACCAAGATGGGGTTGGCGGGATAGGTTTTTGCCGCCGACCGTGGGTGCATCGATGTTCATCGGCACTCGGTGCACGATGCCATCGCCTCCGGCATTGCGCGCTTGTCGCACGCCATGCGACGGCACTTGCGATAATGCCGGCGCATGCGCCGCGCCGACCGCCTGTTCCTCATCATCAACGCCCTGCAGGGCCGCCGCACCGCGCTGCCGGCGCGGCGGCTTGCCGACAGCCTGGGCGTCTCGTTGCGCACGGTCTATCGCGATGTATCCGATCTCCAAACCAGCGGCGTGCCGATCGAAGGCGAGGCCGGCGTCGGCTACCTGCTGCGCAAGGGTTCGGACATCCCGCCGCTGATGTTCACCGCAGAAGAACTGGAGGCGCTGGTGATCGGCACGCGTTTCGTGCGCGCGTTCGCGGGCGAGCGGCTGGCGCGCGGCGCGCAGGCGGCAATGCTGAAGATCGACGCGGTGTTGCCGGCCGACCTGCGCGGACGCGCCGAACGCTCGCGCGTGTTCGTGCCGCAGCGCTGGTACGAAGCAAAGTCGGGCGCGATCGATGCGCTGCACGAAGCCATCTCGGCGCACCGGGTGTTGCACATCGTGTACCGCGACGAGGCGGGCCGCGAAAGCACGCGCGAGATCGAGCCATTGTGCCTGGCCTGCTGGGGCCACGTGTGGACGCTGGGCGCGTGGTGCCGCGTGCGCCGCGATTTCCGCAACTTCCGACCCGACCGCATGCAGTTCGCCGCCACCGGCGAAACCTTCGTCGAAACGGCGGAGCGTGGACTGGATGCCTATCTCGCCCACTCAGGCGTGCCGCGCCAACGCATCGAATGACTTCCGGCAGGTACGCGCGCCGGGATGGGGCGCGCTATCGTTGCCGGATACGAGTCGGGTGG
>JBOHYT010000315.1:0-6843 GCA_050738055.1 Rhodanobacteraceae bacterium | reverse complement strand
TGGTGTACCAGGAGCAGGTGATGCAGATGGCGCAGATCGTCGGCGGCTATTCGCTGGGCGGCGCCGACCTGTTGCGGCGCGCAATGGGCAAGAAGGTGCCGGCCGAGATGGCCAAGCACCGGGGCATCTTCCGCGACGGCGCGATGCAGAGCGGTGTCGAGGAAAGAAAGGCCGACGCGATCTTCGACCAGATGGAGAAGTTCGCCGGCTACGGGTTCAACAAATCGCACGCCGCCGCGTATTCACTGGTTGCCTACCAGACCGCGTGGTTGAAAGTTCACTACCCCGCCGAGTTCATGGGGGCGACGATGTCGTCCGACATGGACGCCACCGACAAACTCGTGCAGTTCATCGAAGACGCACGCGGCATCGGGCTCAATGTGCTGCCGCCCGACGTCAATGCATCGGATTACCACTTTGTCGCGATCCCGCAAGGCGGCCCGGTCGAGCACGACGCGATCCACTACGGACTCGGCGCCATCAAGGGCGTGGGCCGTGCGGTGTGCGAAGCGATCGTCGCGGCACGCACGTCGGGCGGGCCGTTCCGGGATCTCGCCGATTTCTGCGCGCGCGTCGATTCCGGCAAGTTGAACAAGCGCGTGTTCGAGGCACTGATCCAGGCGGGCGCGATGGATTCGCTGGGCGCCAACCGCGCCACGCTGGCCGCGCAATTGCCCGAGGCGGTGAAAGCCGCCGAGCAAAGCCTGCGCGATCGCGAAGCCGGCCAGACCGACATGTTCGGCGCCGCGCTGGCGCCGGTCGCGACGGTTTCCATCGCGACGCCAGCACAGCCGCCGTGGACGCTCGAGCGCAGGCTCGCGGGCGAACGTGCCACGCTCGGGCATTATCTATCCGGACATCCGACCGATCCGTGGCGCGAAGTGCTGGCGCAACTCGCCAGCTGCCCCATCGGCGAGATCGCCGACCGCTACGAACCGCCCGCTCCTCGCGCCGGCGGCGATGGTGAAGAAAATCGCTGGCGCCGTGCACCGGAAACGCCGTGGGCGGTCGCCGGCATGATCGTGAAGATGCGCCGGCGCGGCGATACCGGTGCGGCGGTGCGCATCGAAGACTGGAGCGGCGCCATCGAAGTCAATTTCTTCCGCGAAGCCATGCAGCAGTACGCGCCGTTGCTGCAGCCCGACGCCTTGCTGGTGATTGAGGGCGGCCTCGCGCGCGACGACTTCAGCGGCGAACTTGCGATCCGTGCGCGCCGCGCGTGGACGCTCGACGAAGCCTGCGAAGCCGGCGCGCGCGTATTGCGCATCGGCGTCAACGGTATCGACGCCGGATTCGTCAACACATTCAAGCGCGCGCTCGCGGGTCACTGCGGCGGCCGCACCCCGCTATTGCTCACCGGCTACCGCAACGCCAGCGGCAGCGCGGACATCCGGCTGGGCGACGATTGGCGCGTAAAGGTCAACACCGGCCTCTTGCGCAGCCTCTCGGAAGTGCCGGGCGTCAAGTCGGTGCAGCCCTCGCTGTCGCGGCCGGCCGGCAATTGAACCGCTCGTCGAGCGTGTGCGACCGCAGCAGGGGTGACTTCGGCTCCGATCGGCGCGCCTAACTCACCCTGTAGTGCGTAAAATATGCTAACATGTCTCGCACATGCAAGAAGGTACGTGACATGTCCGTGATGATCCAGATTCGCAATGTCCCGGAACGGGTCCACCGCACGCTCAAGGCACGCTCCGCGCTGGCCGGCAAGAGCTTGAGCGACTTCATTCGGGAAGAGCTCGTGTCGCTCGCTGCCATTCCTTCAGAAGAGGAACTTCGAGCACGCATGCGTGATGCCGAACCGTTCGTGATGAAAAAGTCGTCGGCTTCCATCGTGCGCCAGGAACGCGACGCCGCATGAGCCCCGCTCTCGCATGAATCATGTCCTGGTGGTGGATGCGTCAGCGGTACTGGACCTGCTGGCGCGTTTCGACCCGGCTCCACTGGAAAATTTGTTGTGGTCGCCGGGCGCCCTGCTGGCGGCGCCCGAACTGATCGACATCGAGGTGCTCAACGCCCTGCGCAAACTCGATCGGTCAGGGGCAATCCCGCCAAATCGCCTGGCGGACTTACCAACGCTCCTGCGCGGCTTGCGCATCCGCAAGTACCGTCACGACAACCTTGTCGACGGCATCTGGGCGTTGCGTGGCAGGATCACGGCTTATGATGCCGCTTATGTCGTGTTGGCGCGAATGCTTGGGGCGCCGCTGGTCACGCGCGACATGCGACTCGCGCGCGCTGTCGGCCGGGAAGTCAAGGTACTGACGCCATAGCGCGCGTGGCCATCCAGTCCTTTCGCAGCCGCTATAATCGCCGCTTTGCCCAGCAAGACAGTGGGAATGAACCCTAATTTCCTCGATTTCGAGCAGCCGATTGCCGAGCTGGAAGACAAGCTGCGCGGGCTGACCACGGCCGGTCGCGACAGCGCCATCGACGTGGACGACGAGGTCGGCAAGCTGCGCTCGAAGCTGCGCATCAAGACCGCCGAAATCTTCAAGGACCTCACGCCTTGGCAGGTTACGCAACTGTCGCGCCATCCGGGCCGTCCGTACACCTACGACTACGTCGCGGTGATCTGCGACGAATTCCATGAACTGGCGGGCGACCGCATGTATTCCGATGACGCAGCCATCGCGGGCGGATTGGCGCGCATCATCGGGCGGCCGGTGATGGTGATCGGTCACCAGAAGGGCCGCGACATCAAATCGAAAGTGCGCCGCAATTTCGGCATGCCGCGCCCGGAAGGCTATCGCAAAGCGCTGCGCCTGATGCAGATGGCCGAACGTTTTGGCCTGCCGATCCTCACCTTCATCGACACGCCCGGCGCCTATCCCGGTGTCGGCGCCGAAGAGCGAGGCCAGAGCGAAGCCATTGCGCGCAACCTGGAAGTCATGGCGGAACTGAAGGTGCCGATCGTGTGCACCGTGATCGGCGAAGGCGGTTCCGGTGGCGCGCTCGCGATCGGCGTCGGCGACCGCGTCAACATGCTGCAGTATTCGACCTATTCGGTGATCACGCCGGAAGGTTGCGCGTCGATCCTGTGGAAGAACGCCGGCCGCGCGCGCGACGCCGCCGAAGCGATGGGCATGACCGCGCCGCGCCTGCTCGAACTCGGCCTGATCGACAAGATGATCCGCGAACCGACCGGCGGCGCGCACCGCAACCCGCGTTCGATGGCGATACGCCTGAAAGCCGTCCTGCTGAATCAACTCGACGAGCTGACCGCGTTGCCGGTCGACGCGTTGCTGGAGCGGCGCTATCAACGCTTGCGCAAATACGGCACCTGGCAGGAGTAACCGGCATGGCGGTGTACGGAGTCGGGCACGTCAACCTGCGCGCATCCGTGGCCATGGCACTTCGTGATAGCCTGTCCCGCCCCTGTCCGATGGGCGATTTTGATGATGCATGGAAAATTGCGCACCATCTTCGGCGCCTCCGTGTTTTTCCTGCTTGCGTCGCCAGCCGGCCAATCCTCAACCCCGGAAACGTCGGCGCACGCGCGTGCCGTGCCGCAGAACTCAATCCGCACGCCGGCCGGACTCTCCCGCTACCTGCACACCACGCCGGCCGAGCAATCGCCGCTCTCGCTGTTGCCAGTCGGCGCGCGCAAGCGCTTTCTCGGAACGCTCGTCTGGGGCTCGAAAGGTGTGGCCTCCTTCAGTTTTGCAGACCTGCAGCAGTATCTGACCGACGGACAGATCCTCCGGGTGCTCACGCTGTTCGACCTCCAGAGCTTCGCTCACGGGCTGCACGGAAGATTGGAGCCGCTCACCGCAGCGGAGCGCCACGCGCGCGAATCCCCGCTGGAACACAAGTTCGACCAGCTGTTTTTTTCGCATGCAGACCGGCACGATGACAACTCCGCCGAATCCATCCCGGGACTCTACGACCAGCTACTCGCGATCTACCAGGTTCCGCAGGCGCTGACTCGACTCCATGACAGCGACGTCGGTTTGCTGTTCCGCGCCGCGGCGCTGGGGTCGTCTGTCTCGCACCAAGACCGTTATCTCGATGACCTGAGCCTCGATCTGGCGACTTTGCATCGACGCGGCCTGGCGACCGCCGCGCAGGTCGCAGACGTGCACGATCAGCTTGTCGCCGCACGTCGCCTCGACGCCGCGAATTCGTTGGCTCGTGAGTACCCCTCGGCAAGCATCGACCCACTGCCGCCATTGCAGACGATCGGAAACGTGAAAGACGGCGAGCCGACGGCTCTGACGATGGAGCCCGACGGCAAGTCGATGCTGCGTAAACCGATCGACATGCAGGCTCCGCTGCGGATCGTCGTGGTAGCCGGTTGCCATTTCTCGGTCGATGCGGTGCGCGCGATCCGCTCCGACCCCGAGCTGGAC
This sequence comes from Rhodanobacteraceae bacterium, assembly GCA_050738055.1. Classification (GTDB taxonomy): domain Bacteria; phylum Pseudomonadota; class Gammaproteobacteria; order Xanthomonadales; family Rhodanobacteraceae; genus 66-474. The sequence continues at coordinate 2,494 of JBOHYT010000315.1, read as the reverse complement.
AAGTTGTTCCACGAACATGCCATCTGGCTCGCCGACGAGAACGAGTCGCTCCAGGACGTATTGCAATGGAACCGCGAGTTTCCCGACCAGAGGATGCACGTCGCGTGGCGCAACCGCGAATGGCACATGCTCGATTCCTGGGGCATACCGACCTTCTACGTGTTTCGGCAAGGACGCCTGGTCGAACAGTGGTCGGGGTGGCCGCACGACACCGGCATGCAATCGCTGCGTGCGCACCTCATGGAGGCCGGCGTGCTCCCACCAGCGTCAGCGTGACGGGCGCCCATCCGACCGACGCGTTACCATCGTCGCTCCACCGCCCCGGAGCCCGAGCATGGCCAACGACACGGCTGCCAAGCTGGCGGTGCTGATCGACGCGGACAACGCCCAGCCCGCGATCATCGATGCGCTGTTGGCCGAGATCGCCAAGTACGGTACCGCGCACGTCAAGCGCGCCTACGGCGACTGGACCGACAATCACTTGAAAAGCTGGAAGGACGAGCTGCTGAAGCAGTCGGTGCAGCCGATGCAGCAGTTCGGCTACACGCGGGGCAAGAACTCGACCGATTCCGCGCTGATCATCGATGCGATGGATCTTTTGTACTCGGGGCGCTTCGACGGTTTCTGCATCGTTTCCAGCGACAGCGACTTCACCCGCCTCGCGGGGCGCATCCGCGAATCGGGACTGATCGTGTACGGCTTCGGCGAGCGCAAGACGCCGGAGCCGTTCGTCGCGGCGTGCGACAAGTTCATCTATGTCGAAAACCTCTCGGGCAAGCCGGACGAACCGACGCCACAGAAGCCGCGCAGCGCGGCGCAACTGAAGCAGGATTCCGCGCTCGTCAACCTGCTGCGCAACGCGGTCGAAGCCGCGTCCGACGACGACGGCTGGGCCGCGCTCGGGCCGGTCGGCTCGATCATCAGCAAGCAGCGCCCGGACTTCGACGCCCGCAGCTACGGCTTCGGCAAGTTGAGCGACCTCATTACCGCGACCACGCTGTTCGAAATCGAGCGGCGCAGTTCCGGCGAGGGCCGCCCCAAGACCATCCACGTTCGCAACCGGACCCGGCCCGGCAAGGGGTGACGCCGTGTGGCTCGACCGGTTGCGCGACGAGGTCCGAACGGCGGATCCGCCTGCGCTGTGTGTTGCCTTCAGCGGCGGAACCGACTCCACCGCACTGCTGCACGCCTTGGCGCAATTGCCCGAAGCACGCGAACGCGGGCTGCGCGCGCTGCACATCGATCATGGCCTGCATCCCGACAGCGCCGGCTGGGCCGCGCACTGCGCGCGGTTTTGCGAATCACTCGACGTAATGCTCGACGTCCTGCGCGTCAGCGTCGATACCGCTGGCGGCGAAGGTCTCGAGGGCGCCGCGCGGCGGGCGCGCCATGCGGCGTTCGCCCAGCATCTTCGCGAAGGCGAATGGCTGGTGCTGGCGCAGCACCGCGACGACCAGATCGAAACCGTTTTGCTGAAACTCCTGCGCGGCGCGGGCCCGGAAGGCCTGGCCGGGATGCGCCTACGTCGTCCACTGGGACGTGGTATCGCGTGGCGACCACTGCTGGAAACCGGTCGAGAGGAGCTGCGCAACTATTTGATCTCAAATGATGTTAAATGGCTCAACGATCCGGCGAACCGCGATCCACGGTTCGCGCGCAATGTGCTTCGCCACGAAATCCTGCCGGCGCTCGCACGCAACTGGCCGCACGCCGGGACTTCGATCCTGCACAGCGCGAGCCTGTGCCGCGCGGCGAGCGACTACCTGACGCGCGACGCCAACGCCGCGTTCGCGTTGTTGCGTCGCGAGGATGCAACCATGGACGCCGACGCATGGAAGACGCTTCCGGAAGCCTTGCGTGCGCCGGTACTGGATCGATGGCTGCGGAAGCGGGGCCTGCCGATCCCCGCCGACGCGCAGCGCCGCGAGCTCGAGCGCCAGGTCGCCGAGGCTTCGGAAGACGCGGTGCCCTGCCTCGCATGGCATGGTGCGGAAGTGCGCATCTGGAACGGTCGGCTGCACGCTTCGCCGCCGCTGCCTGCGCTGCCCGAGGCTTGGCGATCGGAATGGAACGGGGAACCACTGGCGCTGCCGGAAGGTTGCGGCACGCTGGTCGCAGAGGCAACTGATGGCTCTGTGCCTGCGACGGGCACGATCTTTGAACCTCCCCTCGTGGTGCGCCTGCGCCGCGGCGGCGAACGTCTCAAGCCCGCGGGCGACCCGCACAGCCGTGAATTGCGGGACCTGTTCCAGCAGGCGCGGATTCCGCCGTGGCTACGCGCGCGCTGCCCCTTGATTTACCTGGACGACGAACTGATCGCCGTTGCGGACTTCTGGATCAGCGAACGGGGGCACGCTGCGTTCGACACACGTGCCTTCCGCCCGTGCTGGCGAAGACCGACATACGACGCATGAGGCCGGCTCGGCGCCGGGTTGCTGGCGGGTCAAGACCCGCCCTACAACGCCATCGCCGTAGGGCGGGTCTTGACCCGCCG
>JBOHYT010000314.1:0-4025 GCA_050738055.1 Rhodanobacteraceae bacterium | reverse complement strand
CCGGGCGACAACATCAAAATGACGGTGACCCTGATTCACCCGATCGCGATGGAAGAGGGCCTCCGGTTCGCGATCCGCGAAGGCGGCCGCACGGTCGGCGCCGGCGTGGTGACGAAGGTTATCGAGTAACAGCCGGGACTCGGGAATCGTGAATCGGGAATCGGAAGAGCCAAAGCGCCGCACGTTGCTGCTTTTACGATTCCCGATTCTCGATTCTCGATTCCCGGACGGGAAGGTGAAAAACCTTCTCAGGTTCAACGTACGAAAACGCTCTTTCGAAGGTAGAAGACAATGGCAACCCAGAGCATCCGCATCCGGCTGAAGGCCTACGACCATCGGCTGATCGACAAGTCGGCCAGCGAGATTGTCGAGACCGCCAAGCGCACGGGCGCACAGGTGCGCGGCCCGATCCCGCTGCCGACCAAGATCGAGCGCTACACGATTCTGGTTTCGCCGCACGTGGACAAGGACGCGCGCGACCAGTACGAGACCCGCACCCACAAGCGCGTGCTCGACATCGTCGATCCGAACGACAAGACCGTCGACGCACTGATGAAGCTCGACCTCGCCGCCGGCGTGGACGTGCAGATCAAATTGGGTTGAGGTCGGGAATCGGGAATGGAGAGTCGGGAATCGTAAAAGCCGGGGCTTGGGATCGCTTTGCTCTTTCGATTCCCCATTCCCGATTCTCGATTCCCTGTATTTCGAAAACGATTGTTTCGAAGGCGATTGCAGCGAGAAACACCATGGCAATTGGACTGGTTGGAAAAAAATGCGGCATGAGCCGGGTCTTCACCGAAGACGGCCGCTCGGTGCCGGTCACCCTGATCGAGGCGACGCCCAACCGCGTCACCCAGGTCAAGACCGACGACAACGACGGTTACGTCGCGGTGCAGATCACCACGGGTGCCAAGCGGCCATCGCTGCTGGTCAAACCGTCCAAGGGCCACTTTGCCAAGGCCAAGGTGGAGCCGGGTCGCGGTCTGTGGGAGTTCCGCCTCGACGGCAAGGATGCGGACAAATACGCGGTCGGCGCCGAGGTTCTGGTATCCGAAGTTTTCAAGGTCGGCCAGATGGTCGATGTCGCGGGCATCACCAAGGGCAAAGGGTTCCAGGGCACGATCAAGCGCTGGAACTTCAAGATGGGCGACGCTACCCACGGCAATTCGCTGTCGCACCGCGCGCCGGGTTCGATCGGCCAGCGCCAGACCCCGGGCCGCGTGTTCCCGGGCAAGAAGATGGCTGGCCAGATGGGCAACGTGCGGCGCTCTGCGATGAACCTGGAAGTGGTCAAGATCGACGCCGAGCGTCACCTGATCGCGGTGAAGGGCGCGGTGCCCGGCGCCACGGGCGGCGACGTCATCGTACGCCCGGCGGCCAAGGGTTGAGGAAAGAACCATGGAACTGAATGTGATCGGCGCGAATCCGGTGGAGGTGTCCGAAGCGATCTTCGGCGCAGCGTTCCGCCAGGATCTCGTGCACCAAGTGGTGGTGGCCTACCGCAATGCGGGCCGCGCCGGCACCAAGGCGCAGTTGAACCACAGCCGCGTCTCGGGTACCACCAAGAAATTCAAGAAGCAGAAGGGTGGTGGCGCCCGCCATGGCGACTATCGCGCGCCGATATTCGTGGGTGGCGCGCGTGCGTTCGCGGCGCAGCCGCGTGACTTCGCGCAGAAGGTCAACCGCAAGATGTACCGCGGCGCGTTGCGCTCGATGCTGGCTGAACTGAATCGCCAGGGACGCTTGAAGGTCGTTCCGGATTTCGCGGTGGAGGTGCCGAAGACCAGGGCGCTCGCCGGCAAGCTCGGCGAGCTCGAGGCCACGGGGCGGACCCTGATCGTCCATGGCGCCGTGGACGAGAAGCTGTTCCTCGCCGCGCGCAACAATCCCAACATCATCGATGTCATCGATGTCGACGGCATCAACCCGGTGGCGCTGGCGGGCGCCGACCATGTCGTCATCACCGTCGATGCGGTCAAGAAGGTCGAGGAGTGGCTGGCATGAGCGGCGATCCGGCTTTGAATCAACGTGTCTTGTCGGTGCTGCGCGCGCCGCACGTCTCGGAAAAGAGCACTCGTCTTTCCGAGCACAACCAGTATGTATTCGCGGTGGCGCCCGGCGCCACCAAGGCCGACGTCAAGTCCGCGGTCGAGCAGATGTTCGACGTGAACGTGGTGTCGGTGAACATGGCCAACATCAAGGGCAAGCTGAAGACCTTCCGCTTCCGCCCGGGACGCAAGGCCAACCTCCGCAAGGCATACGTTCGCCTGGCCGATGGCCAGACGATCGACGTCGCCGCGGGCAGGGCCTGAGCAAAGAAGGCGTAATCACCATGGCACTGATCACACCCAAGCCGACTTCACCGGGACGCCGCGGGATGGTACGCGTGGCGCCGGCCGGGCTGCACAAGGGCGAGCCGTATGCCCCGCTGACCGAAGCCCAATCCAGAACCGGCGGCCGCAACCACTACGGGCGCATCACCGTGCGCCACCGTGGCGGCGGCCACAAACAGCACTACCGGATCATCGACTTCAAGCGCGACAAGGACGGCGTTGCCTGCCGCGTCGAGCGGCTCGAGTACGATCCGAACCGCACTGCGCACATCGCGTTGCTGTGCTACGTGGACGGTGAGCGTCGCTACATCGTCGCGCCCAAGGGCATCCAGGTCGGCGCGCAGCTGATGGCGGGCACCGACGCGCCGATCAAGGATGGCAATACCCTGCCGCTGCGCAACATGCCGATCGGCACGACGGTGCATTGCGTGGAAATGAAGCCCGGCAAGGGCGCGCAGCTGGCGCGCAGCGCCGGCGCGTCGGCGCAACTGGTGGCGCGCGAATCCGGCCATGCGACCCTGCGCCTGCGGTCCGGCGAGATGCGCAGGGTGCCCGTCGAGTGCCGCGCAACGGTCGGCGAGGTCGGCAATTCCGAGCACAGCCTCAAGAAGCTCGGCAAGGCCGGCGCCAAGCGCTGGTTGGGCATCCGCCCGACCGTCCGCGGCGTGGTGATGAATCCGGTCGACCATCCACACGGCGGCGGCGAAGGCCGCACCTCGGGCGGCCGCCATCCGGTGAGCCCGTGGGGCACGCCGACCAAGGGCTACAAGACCCGCAACAACAAGCGCACGCAGAAGATGATCGTGCGTCGTCGCAGCAAGAAGTAAGGGCGCATCGACATGCCACGTTCCCTCAAGAAAGGCCCATTCATCGACCTGCACCTTTTGAAGAAGGTGGAGGCGGCGAACCAGGCCAACAGCAAGCGTCCGATCAAGACCTGGTCGCGCCGTTCGATGATCCTGCCCGAGATGGTGGGCCTCACCATCGCGGTCCACAACGGCCGGCTGCATGTGCCGGTGCTGGTCAACGAGAACATGGTCGGGCACAAGCTCGGCGAGTTCGCGGTGACCCGTACCTTCAAGGGCCACAGCGGCGACAAGAAGGCCGCGGCGCCAGCGCCGGCGGTGATGAAGAAGAAGTAATGGATACCGTCATGACTACGACCCAAGCCAAGGCCGTCCTCCGCGGCGCGCGGATCTCGGCGCAAAAGGCGCGGCTGATCGCCGACCTGGTACGCGGCATGCCTGTCGGCACCGCCAGCGCGGTGCTCGAGCACACCAACAAGAAGGCTGCGCACCTGGTTCGCAAGGTGCTGTTGTCCGCGGTTGCCAACGCCGAGAACAACGTCGGCGCCGACGTCGATGAACTCAAGGTCTCGCGCATCTACGTGGACGAAGGCGCGGTCATGAAACGCATGCGCGCGCGCGCCAAGGGCCGCGGTGCGCGAATCCTCAAGCGCACGTCGCACATTACCGTTGAAGTGGGTTGATTGATCCTGGCCATGAACATGAAAGCGGCATGCTTCCACAACCCCCATGCGCAGCTCGCTGCGCATCGCCCCCTTGATTCAAGGGGGCTCAAGCCCAGCCGCTCCGGCCGAGTCACCAAGGGAAACTGAACAATGGGTCACAAAGTCAATCCAATCGGAATCCGCCTCGGCATTTCCAAGGACTGGAACTCCAAGTGGTTCGC
>JBOHYT010000313.1:0-2722 GCA_050738055.1 Rhodanobacteraceae bacterium | reverse complement strand
AGGAAAACCTGACGCTCCTGCGCGAGGTCGGTACCAAACGCGTCGAGGTGATCGGCGCCAACGGCCAGAAGACGACGGTGTCCATCCCCGACAGCGGCGAGTAGCAGACGGCGGCGCGCGCGACGCGCCGTAATGCCCTGGGCCGGAAGACCCAGCCGTCCGAAGGCGGCGCATTTTAGAAAACCGTTGTTTCTGGAGGATGAGACATGTCGAAGAAGACCAAGACCACCCACACCACCGCCAAGGGCAAGAAGGCCGGCCGTAAGCCGACCGTCGCCGAGGCGGTCGCCGAACGCAAGGCCGAAGAAGCGGCGGCGGCGCAGGAGCCGATGGCGGCCACCACGCCCTCGGTCGAAACCACCACCGACGCCACGCCCGTGGCTGACAACACCAAGCCCGCGCTCAAGGGCAAGAAGGGCAAGGCCAAGGCTGAAAAACCAGCCAAGGCCAAGAAGGACGGCAAGCCGCGTCTGCGCGATGACGGCACCTACTCGGTGCTCGACGCCGCGCACAAGGTCCTGCAGGAGGCTGCCACGCCGCTCGACGCGCAGACCATCTGCGAACGCGCGCTGGCCGAGGGCTACTGGAAAACGGGCGGCAAGACCCCGCAGGCCACGATCTACGCGGCGATCATCCGTGAGATCGCTGCCAAAGGCGCGGACAGCCGGTTCAAAAAGGTGGACCGCGGACAATTCGCCAGCGCCAAATAGCGCGCGCCTTCCCGCCCGAACAACCAGGTGCCGACCGTAACCCAGCCATCGCGCTGGGTTTGGTCGTTCCGGGGCGTAGCTCATCGCATGGCCTCCGTCACCGCTGGCGGATCCTTCGGAAACGGTTTCCCGGTGGCCTCCAACACCGCGCGCTTACCCGTGAACCGCTGCCAGCGGTCAACGATCACATCGGCGTAGAGCTGATCGAGTTCCATCAGGTAGGCCTTGCGCCCCGTTTTTTCCGCGCCGATCAGCGTGCTCCCGCTGCCACCGAACAGGTCCAGCACGTTGTCCCCGGGCTTCGACGAATAGGTCATCGCCAGCACCGCCAGCTCTACCGGCTTCTGGGTCAAGTGCTCGGTGCTCTGATGGTTGAGCTTTTTCACATTCCAGACGTCGCGGGCGTTTTTGATTTCCGGATTGAAGTAGTGCGCCGCACCGAGCTTCCAACCGAAGAAACACCACTCGTGGTTGCCCATGAAACATTTCCGCGTCATCACCGGGTGTTCCTTGACCCAGATGACGGCCTGGGAAAAGTACAGCTCGCAGGCCTTCAGCACCGGCGGATAGTTGGCACAGTTGGCGTAGCCGCCCCAGATGTAAAAGCCGCCTCCCGGCACCAACACCCGCGCCATGTTCCCGAACCATGCAGCAAGCATCTGGTCGAACGACTCGTCGGTGACGAAGTCGTTTTCAAGCGGGCGGTCCTTCGGGCGCATCTTTTTGGTCGTGCGCTTGGCGACCGAGGCGTTGCGCTGCAAGTCAAACGACTGGTGGTGGGTAAGGCCCTGGTGCGCGCCTTGGTTCGCACCCGCCGTCGCCGGGAACGACGACAGCCCGGCGGCGATGGCGTTATTCGAACGCGGCTCAACCTTCACGTTGTAGGGCGGATCGGTGTTGACCAAGTGGATCTGGGCGCCCGCCAGGAGCCGATCGACATCCGCGGGCTTGGCGGAGTCCCCGCACAGGAGCCGGTGGTTACCGAGAATCCACAGATCGCCGGGCTGGGAGATGGCGGCGTCGCCCGGCAACGGCACATCGTCGGGGTCGGTAAGGCCCGCGGTACCGCTGATCCCAGCCCCGAGAATCTTTTCCAGTTCGTCGCTGCCGAACCCCAACGTGTCGATGTCGAAGTTCAGGCCCTGTAAATCCTTCAGTTCGAGCGGCAACAGTTCCATGTTCCATTCGGCCAGCTCGGCCAGCTTGTTGTCGGCGATCCGGTACGCCTTGATCTGCGCCGGCGTCAGGTCCTTGGCCACATGGACCGGCACCGTTTCCAGTCCCAATTTTTGCGCCGCCTTCCAGCGCGTATGCCCGACGATGATCACGCCGTCGGCATCCACCACGATGGGCTGGCGGAACCCGAACTCGCGGATGGATTGCGCCACCGCCTCGACCGCCTGGTCGTTCATCCGCGGGTTCTGTTCGTAGGGCTTCACATCGGCGGTCTTGCGAGTCTCGATCTTCATGGGTATCTCCTTCATCTGGTTAAACTTCGGTTGGAAACGCCTGGAAACTTCGCCACGGGGCGCGCCCGTTTGCGCCGTGGGCGCGCCGGGCCAAAATCGGGTCCAGGGAGGCGATTGGGTCTGGGGGCGCGGCAGGGCGCGCGCGAAATGGCGGCGGGAAAATTCCGGACAATTGGAAAGAAAGTCTCCTCAAATGGTCGATTGTTCCCACCGCGCGGTCGCGAGAAAAATCCCCGGGTAGGACCCAAGAAAAATAATGAGCCGCTACTTTTTCGTAGCGGGCCGGAATGACGGAGTAAAACATGCTGGCACTGGGCCGGTTTGGCACAGTTGCCGCATCCTCGCATGCTCTGGTTGCATCCCGCTTGCACTCGCCCGCACTGCTCGTGTACTTTCAATCGCTCCCCTCCGTTGCTTTCGTCTGCTCCCGATTTTTTTGTTCGCTTGTTCGATGGAGGGGGGGAGGGGGTATGAATTTCATATGTTTTTCACCCCCCCCGCGACGGCCAACGTCGCATGGGGGGTGTGGGGGGATTTATACCC
>JBOHYT010000312.1:0-3991 GCA_050738055.1 Rhodanobacteraceae bacterium | reverse complement strand
GCGTTCTACAGGCTGCACGGCAAACCCTTCCAGTTGACCCCTGATCCCGGGATGCTGTTTCCCAGCAAGGGCCACAAACGCGCGATGTCCTACCTGTTGTACGGCTTCGACCAGGGCGAAGGCTTCGTGATGATCACCGGCGCGGTCGGCACCGGCAAGACGTTGCTGATCCAGAAGCTGTTCGAGGAACTCGGCAACCGCAATATCGCGATGGCCAGCATCGCCTCGGCCAATCTGGATGGCGAGGACATCCTGCCGGCGGTGGCCTCGGCGCTCGACCTGCCCTACGAACGGCGCAGCAAGGAGGCGCTGTTGCAGGACATCAAGCAGCATCTGATCACCTTGCAAGCGCGTCAAACGCAAGCGCTGCTGGTGGTGGACGAAGCGCAAACATTGACCCCGGCGGCGCTCGAGATGCTGCGCATCCTGTCGAATTTCGAAGTGAAGGGCCGTGCGCTGTTGCAGATATTCCTGGTCGGTCAGAGTGAACTGCGGCACACCATCATCAGCAACCACATGGAGCAGTTGCGCCAGCGCATCATCGCCACCCACCGTCTGGAGCCGCTGAGCACCGAGGAAACCAGGGCATACATCCTGCATCGCCTGCACGCCGTCGGCTGGGACAACGATCCGGAACTCGCGCCCGGCGTTTTTTCCGAGGTCTACCGTGCCAGTCGCGGCATCCCCCGCAAGATCAACCTCATCATGGATCGGCTGCTGCTGCACGGTTACCTGGAAGAACTGCATCGCCTCGATCATGCGGCGCTGACCCTCGTGCTCGAGGAAATCGACGAGGAGATGTCCGGGATTCCGACGACACTCGAGCCGTCCGCCGAACCCCAAAGCCAAAGCCAAAGCCAGGAAGTCGTGCGTGCGAAGGCGGCCGTCCAGCGCGAGACCGAACTTGCCGCGCTGGAACTCAAGCGCAACAGCATCCTGCAACAGTTGTTGCGTGAGGAGGTCCGGCTCAAGGCCATGCTGCAGGAGGCAGCCCCATCGGCGTCCGCCGGTGGCGACACGGGGGGTGCCGAAGCCTGGCGGCCCGTCGTCGGGCGGGGCGGTCAATGAATGCCGCAGAGTCTCCGGCTGACCGCGTCACCAACGCCATGACCGTGGACGTGGAGGACTACTTCCAGGTCGCGGCGTTCGAGAAATGCATTTCTCGTGAAGACTGGCCGCGCTGGCCAGTTCGCGTGGAAGGCAACACCCGGCGGGTGCTGGAGCTTTTCGAACGTCATGGGGTGCATGCGACCTTTTTCGTGCTCGGCTGGGTGGCGCAACGCTTTCCCGCGCTGGTACGCGACATCGGCGCCGCCGGACACGAGATCGCGAGCCATGGCTTTGGCCACGAGCGCCTGACCACCATCAGGCGCCGCGAATTCCGCAATGGCATCACCCGCACCAAGCATCTGCTCGAAGATATTTCCGGGGGCGAGGTGAAGGGCTACCGCGCACCCAGTTATTCCATCGATCCGGACACGCTGTGGGCATACGAGGAACTGCGCGAAGCCGGCTATCGCTACAGTTCCAGCATCGTGCCGATCCATCATGATCTGTACGGCATGCCGGACGCGCCGCGGTTTGCATTCGTCGCCGAAGGGTCCGGGTTGCTGGAGATCCCGGTGACGACCGTTCGATTTGGCGGGCGCAACTGGCCGTGCGGCGGTGGCGGCTATTTCCGCCTGCTGCCGTATGCGCTGTTCCGTCTGGGCCTGCGCCGCGTCAACCGTCGCGAACATCGCCCCGGCGTGTTCTATTTCCATCCGTGGGAAGTCGACCCCGGACAACCTCGGGTGCCGGGCGTCGCGTTGAAGAACCGGGTGCGCCACTATCTGAATCTTACGCGCACCATGCCGCGGCTCGAGCGGCTCCTTCGCGATTTTCGCTTCGACCGTATGGATCGGCTGTTCTTCGCCGCCGCACCGGACCGCTATCCGGTGGTGGCCCTGCGGCCCGCCGCACTGTGCGTGCATTGAGGGGAATGCGACATGCTCGACCATGCGGACGAGAGTCCTTCCGCCAATGCCTGCGTCGTCAAGCGACTGGGACACGGTGACGAGCAGCGTTGGGACGCTTTTGTCAGTGCTGCGCCGACGGCCACGTTTTTCCACCGCGCCGCCTGGCGCGACATCATCGAGAACGAGTTCGGCCATCGTTGCCACTACCTGTATGCCGAACGCAACGGCCTCCTCACGGGCGTGCTTCCGCTCGCCGAGGTTCGCAGTTGGTTGTTCGGCCATGCGCTGATCTCCACGCCGTTCTGCGTGTACGGCGGGGTGGCGGCTGCCGACGCCGAAAGCGAAGCGCGCCTGACGCAAGCGGCCACCGAGCTTGCGGAAGAGCTGCACGTCGATTACCTCGAACTGCGCGACCTCGAACCGCGCCATCCGGGTTGGCCGGTGAAGGACTTGTACGTGCGTTTCCACAAGGTGATCAGCGGCGATAACGACAAGAATTTCATGGCCATCCCGGGCAAGCGGCGCACCATAATCCGCAAGGCCCTCAAGCTCGGTCTCGAGGCACATCACACTCAAGACGTGGATCTCTTTTACAAGGTATACGCCGAGAGCGTGCGCAACCTCGGCACACCGGTGTTGTCGCGTCGGTATTACGCCAGGCTGCAGCAAACCTTCGGCGAGGATTGCGAGATCATGGTCATCACCGAGCGGGACCAGCCGCTGGCTGTCGGGATGAACTTCTATGCCGGCGAGCAAATGCATCCGCACTACGGCGGCAGCGTACGTCGCGCGCGTGCGCTGCCGGCCAACGATCTTCTATATTGGGCGGTCATGCAGCGTGCCGCGGAACGCGGTGTTCGGCAGTTCGACGCTGGGCGCAGCAAGCGCAACAGCGGCTCGTACGATTTCAAGATGCACTGGGGCTTCGAAGTCAAGCCGTTGCCCTACGCCTATCATCTGGTCCGCGCGCGGGAAATGCCCAACCTCAGCCCCACCAACCGCAAGTACGGTTTGTTCATCAAGGCTTGGCAACGGCTGCCGCTGCCAGTGGCCGGTGCGGTGGGTCCGTGGCTGGCACGGAACCTGGGCTAAGGCGCTGCCATGCAATCAATCCTGTTCCTCTGCCACCGGTTGCCCTGGCCGCCCGACACGGGTGACAAGATCCGTTCCTACCATGTGCTGCAGCGGCTGGTGCGGGATTATCGCGTCTATCTCGGCACCTTCGTGGACAAGCCCGCCGACTGGCTCCACTTGGCGGAGGTCGAGAAGGTGTGTGCGGGGGTTTGCACCCGGCCCTTGCAGCCTTGGCGCTCACGCTGGCGCGCGCTCACGTCGCTGGCACGGCGCGAGGCACTCACGGCCGGGATTTATCGGGATCGCGCGATGCGGCGGTGGGTCGATGGACTGGTTGCCGGCCACCGAGTCGATCTGGCGCTGTGCTGTTCGTCGGGCGTGGCGCCCTTGGTCATGCGTCATGCATCGCTGCCGCGGGTCATGGATTTCGTCGACGTCGATTCCGACAAGTGGCGGCAATATGCAATTGCACACACTGGGCTGCCCAGCATGATTTATCGGCGCGAGGCACGGCGGCTTGCGGATTTCGAACGCACGATTGCGAAGCAATTCGACGCCAGCGTGTTCGTCTCCGAATCCGAAGCCGCGTTCTTTCGCAAGCGGGCTCCGGAATCGGCGGCCAAGGTCCACGGCGTTTCGAACGGCGTGGATGCCCGGTATTGGGATCCTGAACTCGAATATTCGAGTCCGTATCGGCCGGGCGAGCGCACGGTGGTGTTCGTCGGCGCAATGGATTACCGCGCCAACGTCCACGCGGCGGAATGGTTTGCGCATGAAGTCTGGCCGCAGGTGCTGGGGCGCCGACCAAATGCGCGTTTTTACATCGTCGGAAGCAAACCGACATCGACCGTTCGCGCGCTGGGTGGGCTGGACGGCATCACCGTGACCGGGCGCGTCGACGACGTGCGGCCGTACGTCGCACATGCCCACGTGGTGGCGGCGCCGTTGCGCATCGCCCG
>JBOHYT010000311.1:0-2686 GCA_050738055.1 Rhodanobacteraceae bacterium | reverse complement strand
CTTCGGCGCTGCCCGCCTGGCAGGCGCACCCGCCGCCAGAATCTCGGCCAACGGCGCCGCGGCGATGCGCGCCATGGCACGCGTCTGGGTCTGCGTCTGCATGCGCCGGTACAGCGCGTCGAATCGGTCCCGAAAATCGTGCATCACGTCTTCCCCGACGTCCGCCACCGCAGTCAGATAGCCGTAGCGCTCCGGCGATAGCACATACGCCTCAATCCGACCATGCCGCGTAATGGCGACATCCCGGCGTCGGGCCTCGCCGGTCAGTGCGGCGAACCGGGTCTTGGCCTTGGTGGCTTCGATTTCGATGGTCGACGGCATCTCGGCGCCTGCCTGGTTTCGGTATGGTCACTATACCGATATTTGATCATTCTGCGTTCTGCCGTCGCCGCCATTGCGCGCATCCGGATCCGTTGATCCTGCCGGGCCTGCAGGACATCGGCGCCTCGGTCGATTTCACCGGGCTGGCCGAGGCCGGCATCGCAGCGGGCTTCGAGCCGGTGGCCTGCGCTTTCCAGTCGGAGTGTCTGGCCGCGGCAGGCATCGAGGCGTTGTTCGCCGCCGCGTACGCCGCCACGCCGGACGAAGCCGCCCGCTACGCGCTGGCGCAACAGATCAAGCGCCTGACCCTGCCGGGCGAAATGGGCGAACGCTTCCAGGCCATGCTGTTCGCCCGCGGCATCGATGCCGACACGTTGTTCGCGCCGCTGATCGAGGTCGACCGCAGCGAAAGGCTGTAGCCCGGCAGCTCCGAGACGAGCGCGTCAATCGGCCCAACTGCGGACATTTGTTCGATTAACCGAATCGGTACAAAGCGGACGCTCGCAGGCCACCCAGAGCTGCCACTCGGCGTTTTTAAGGCTGGTCGCCACCAATCCGGGGCACGAGGCACGGCGAGTGTCGAGACACATCGCCACGTTGAAAGTCGCCATCCGTGGACATTGCATGTACATTTCAGTAATCTTTCATTTGGATGGCAACCACAGACTTCCGTGAGGCACGACTTGTGGAACATCGTGATGACCGCGAAGGCATGACTGGCGTTGCCGGACAAATGCGGTGGAGGTCGTCGTCATGGGCCTGACCGCACGCAAGGTTCGTTCCGGTGTCAATGATGGTCTTCGATGCCAGTGTCTAAGGTCTTCCGGCTGGCGCCATGTCGGCCGGGCCGATATGCGCTTAAATTCGGTCATCTATCGGTTCAGGAGTGCTACGTGTGGTGAACAAATCGTAGCCAAGCTTGCACGCTCGAGTCAGCCGATCGATAAAGACGGTGGGGAGGTCAAGCGCGAATTCCAGGCTATGCATAAACTGCAGAGCCTGCTCCCGCCGGCACACCAAGGGGGTGCACTGACAGCACTCGGCTGCTTGGATATCGCAGGTCACGCGGTACTGGTGACGCGCTGGTTCGACGGCAAGGATGCCATCCGTTGTGCTCGCGGTTCAAACCCTTCCGTGGTGGCCGCCGTCTACCGTTTGATCGGAACGCTGCTGAAGAAGCTACACGATGCGTGCCCCGAAAGCCACCAGGAGGGTCAGCTCGACGTGGAAGCAAAGCTGGCGTACCTGTTGCAGCAGTACGCGCGCGTGTGGGACAACGATGCAGCGGCGCACGCGCTTCACCTGCTTCGGATTTCGGCCCCGCGAGTGGGGCTGGCTCGACTTCAGTGGTCGTGGCTCCATGGCGATTTCAAACCGGAGAATGTGCTTAGCGACGGACGCACGGTGGTGATTCTGGACACCCAGATCAACACACATGGCGTGGGGACGTACGATCTTGCATCGTTTTTGGCCCACACACTGCTGGCTAGCCACGAATTCGGCAATGGCGCGATCCGAAAGCATTACGCGCTCCTGGATCGCGAATTTCTTGCCGGGTACGGGATCTTGGGCGCGGACGGAACGGCCGCGCTCCGCTGGACACAGCTTTATTGCTTGCTGTGCCAATTCGGAAGATACCTTTCTGGCGGCATCCTGTCTGCTGGATACGCCAATTACCGGATTGCGCCACTGTTCACGCGGATAGCGGCCCAACTCGAGGAAACGATAGCCACCTAACGCATGGCGCGCGGCCACTCGGTTTGTCCTAGCTGCGCCGTTCTTCGCGTCGTCGTCGCACACCGCCGTACGAGGCGCAAAATGGGCTGCGAAGCAAGAACGGGTCAGGTTCACTCATTGCCTGACAAATCACCGCCCGCATTGCGGGGCTTTGTTTCGGCGGCTGCGATCGTGTCAGCGCGCTTGCGCGAGCACCGAGTCGACACACCCGTGGCGGCGCGCGCCGCTCGCATTCGGAGCTGTTGATGTCAGCTCCCGAAAGCGGCCAGTCGTGACCGTCAGCAACGGGGTCGAGTTGACCCTTTGGCCCGTGTCCGGAGCCGTAGTTATTCTCGCGGCAGCGCCGCGATCGCGGCGATCCGTGCACGCCGCATCGCGTCGCCGATCGCGGTGCCCTGCATGCCCTGTTCGACGAAGGGTTGCGCGCTGACCGCGCGCGCGGCGTCGCGGGCCGCGCGCAGGAAATCTGCCTGCGGATAGGCGTCGTTTTCGTGCTGGAGCCGTCCGCGCTTGTCGGCGGTGCAGGCGACGAGGAACGGTTCCAGTCGAGCTGGGCGGCGGAAGGTGTCGAAGGCTTCCAGCAGCGCCAACACGGTGGACGGCTTCAGCTCCAGCGCGCGGTGTGCGT
>JBOHYT010000310.1:0-4251 GCA_050738055.1 Rhodanobacteraceae bacterium | reverse complement strand
CTGCATCAGGCGCGCAGCCGCCAGCCCAGGAACGAACCTGAGCAGGCGCTGAGCGTAGCAATGCTAAATCGACGGCCGGATGGCAAAATCCTGACTTTCGCGGGTCAATTGCGTCCGCTGCTTGCAGCGGGGCGCCATCTCCGGTCGTTCAAGAATGAATCGGCGCCGCCATCCTCAGAACCTGAAACCGCCGGTGAACTTCAAGGTGCGCGGGTAACCCAGGATGTTGCCGGTCGGGTTGTACGACGCAGCCACGTTGGTGAATGCCGCACTCGACACGAAGTTGAGATCGGTCAGGTTGTGCCAGTTGAACGCGTTCAGGAGGTCGAGGCGCAGGTAGAACTCGGTATGGTGTGGCATCCGGAAGTTCTTGATCAGCGCCAGGTCGATGTCACGATAGGCAAAGATCTTGCCGCCGAACAAGAATCGCCCGTTGCCTTCCGGCAGACCGCCAACCGGCACGCAATTGGAGCCGTTGGGGAACCGTCCAGCCTGCGCAACGAAGCACGAATCGGTGTTGAACGGGGTCGGGGTGGCCAGCGTCAGGATTCCGGAGAACATCATGTCCCAGGGCAGGCCCACCGAGCCCGTCACGACCAAACGGTTTTTGGGTGCGGCATTGGAGAGGATGAACGGATAGTCGTAGATGGTCGGCTCGTCGAACGAGTACTGCTGGGTGATGTCCCGGTTGCCATCCGCATTGGTGTGGGTGTAGGCGATCGTCATGCTCCACGGCGACTGGAGCGTGTACGGCTTCTCTGCGAACAAGAGGATCTGGGTACTGCGGGTTTCGATGCCGTTGGTCCACAGGATCAAATTTCCGAGACCGGGGATCGGGTAGCCGAAATCGGCGCCGCCGCTTGGCGTGAAGAATGCTCCATTTGGCTGCCGGTCGCCCAGCCATGCGGCGAGCCCGTCATGGCTCAGCACGCGCACGACCGTGGCGCTGGTGTTCCATCCGAGGAACCGGTTGCGCATGCCGATGCTGAACTGGTCGGAATATGGCTGTTTCAGGTTGTTGGTGAACATGTCCACTTCGCCGGCGCCCGGAATCGGCGAAGTGAGGGACTGCAGCCCGGGGACCGTCCCGTACAGGGTCGGATTCCAAGGCACGCATGGCTGGCCCAGACACGGTTGATTGGGGCTGCTGAAGTAGGTGGTCGGCTCGGCGAGCGCGATTTTGGTCTGCTCCAGTTGCAGGAAATTGTAGAGATTGCGGTCGTACGAACGGCCCGCGCCGCCAAAGATCACGTGCTTCTGGTCACCGTCGAGGTCGTAGGAAACGCCCAGTCGGGGTTGCCAGGCGCCCTTGTCGGGCGAACGGTCGTGGCCGTTGGAAATGAACTGGTTGATGTTGACGCCGCCCAGCGCGAGCGATTGCGCGTAGGTTTGCCCCGCGGGTGCGCCGGGATTCTTGTCCTGGCTGTTGATCGCGGCCACGACGTTGGGCGGGGTGATCCAGTTGAGATAGGTCAGGTTCTTTTCCTCGTCCCAGCGCACGCCGAGATTGAAGGTCCAGTGCTCGTTGACGATCCAGTCGTCCTGGACGTAGAACCCGTACTGCTTGTCCTTGGTGTGCGCGAACGGGCTGGTACCTGCTGCGGGCACCGCGTAGATGGCCTTGTACGGGTCGGTTCCGGTACCCGGTGGACAGGTTGGGTCGGTGCTGTCGAGCGGGCACACGTTGAAGGACTCGAGCGCGGTCTGATCGCCGGCATCCAGCGCCGCGAGGCTCAGGTCCTGATAGCGGACGCCCATCTGGACGGTATGGTCGCCGTGCCAGTCGAGGTTGGGGAAGGTGAGTGCATCCTTGAAGCCGGGACCCTTTTGGCCCTTGTTCTGGAAGGCGCGCGGATCGGGCGCGCCGGTATTGATGATCAGGGCGTTGTTCTGAGGGCCGTAGGTGTATTGCTCGCCGATGCCCGTTTCCGTGATGCCGGTCGGGCGATAGGCCGCGTGCTGGTAGAGCAACGTCGCCTTGTTGTGCCAGGCGTTGGCACTGTGATCCCATTCGAGGCTGTAGTAGCGGGCGTCGTTCTTGACATTGATACCGGCGCTCGCCGCGGTGCCGCCACCGATATTGTTGAGCTGGGTTTCACGCCGCAGCTGCGCGCGCAACACCAGGCGGTCGCTGTCGGTGATTTCCCAGTCCGCGTCGCCGAAGAACAGGTTCTCGAAAAACGGAAGACTGGCCGGGCCGAATTGGGCCGCGACACTCGGCGGCAACAGGCCGAACACGCTTTGTGGGAGCCCGCTACCTGCGACGACCGCGACCGGCGTGCTGAAAAGCTTCTGCGAATCTGAGATGAAAAAGTGCGCCTTGTCCTGGATGATCGGGCCGCCCAGGGTGAAGCCGTATTCCTTGGACTGGGATGGCGTCTTCTTCCCGGCCGCCTCCTCGACGGGCGTCTCGGCACGGTGGTTGGAGTTGGTGTAGTCCATGAACGCCGAGCCGTGGAACTGGTTGGTGCCCATCTTGGTGACCGAGGTCACGACGGCGCTCGAGACCTGGCCGTATTCGGCCTTGTAGTTGGAGGTGATGACCCGGTACGAGCCAATCGCGTCCTGTGGGAACGGATTGCCCTGGGTCGAGAACTGGCCGGCGACGCCGCCTCCCAGCACCTCGCTTTTCTGGCTGATGCCGTCGATGTAGACGTTGATCGCGTTGCTGTTCTGCGCGCCCGCCTGCAAGGATGTGGTGCCGTTCGAGTTGACCGTGTAAATCATGCCGGGCACGGTTTGCGCGAAGGCCAAAAAGTTGCGCGATTGCTGCGGCAGGGTCTGGATCTGGTGCTGCGTGACGATCGCGCCCACCTGCGAGGTATCGTTGTTGATGAGGTCCAGCGCGTTGGCGGTCACCTGGACGGTCGACAGGGTTTCGGGTGGCGCCTTCGATACGGTCGTGCCGAAATTGAGCGTGGAGGTCGACGCGACGGCCAAGCTGATCGTCTGCGGGGTGGTACCGGAACCTGCGTTCACCTGCCAGGTCCCGGGCGGGAGGCTCACGATGGTGTAGCGGCCGCTGGCGCTCGCCTTGGTGACCCGCACCTGGCCGGTGGCGGTATTGCGCGCCGTGACTTCCGCGCCCGGAGGCGCAGTACCTTGCAGGGTGGCGTTGGCCGTTTGTGCCCAGACCATCGTGGGCAGCGCGCAGGTCGTGGCGACCCCGCTTGCGATCAGGGCTGCCAGCATTGTCTTCCGTAACGCGGTTTGACGTTTCATATCCCCTCCATGGCGCATTGGGATCGTCGGGTTGTATGTAGTTCCTGCTCGTCACCCCACCGTGCGCTGCGGCATTCGTGATCACGCGATGCGCGTGTCAGCACCCCGAGCGCAGGGTCGCCACGTAGGTCTCCGGCCAATACGACAGGTGCCGGCCATTGCTGCGTGGCACGTCCGAGTTCGCTGATTTGTACGCGGACGGCTGTCAACGTCGAGTGTACGGAACGGGAAGTCGGGATGACGTCGAAACTTGCTGGCGCTATTGCCCCGAAGGCAAACCCGCCAAGCGCCCGGCCCGGCACCCTGATGGCTCAACCACCCGCCGCCGCAGCGGGATTCTTGTCGGTCACGAGTTTGAAGCGCGCCGAGTCGGTGGCGGTCGAATCACCGCCGACGAATATCTGGATGACACCCGGCTCCGTGCCAAGGCTCATGTCCGCTCGGTGGAACGCGAGGTCGACCAGGGTCAGCGTGAAGGTGACCTCGCGCGACTGCCCCGGATCGAGGGTGATCCGCTGGAAGCCCTTGAGCTGGCGCACCGGTCGGCTGACATCCGCAACCAATTGATGCATGTAAAGCTGGACCACCTCGGCACCGCGGCGCTTGCCGGTGTTGGTGACGCGTACGCCGACGCGCAGCGCGCCGCCCGGTGCCAGTCGCTGGTTGTCGAGATGGATTGGTCCGAATGCGAAATGCGTATAGCTCAGGCCGTAGCCGAATGGATACACAGGCGCGTTCGGCGCGTCGGTGTAGTGGCTGGTGTATTCGGGGTGGGCCATGTCGAGCGGACGTGGATTGGGCAGGTGCGCGTAGTAGATCGGTACCTGGCCGACATCGTAGGGGAAGGTCATCGGCAACTTACCGGACGGATCGGCGTTGCCGAATAGCAGATCGGCCACCGCGTTGCCGCCTTCGTCGCCGGGCAGCCACGCGTCGAGGATCGCGGCGACGTGGTCCGCCAGCCATGGAATCGCGAGCGGCCGGCCGCTGACCAGGACCACCACGACCGGCTTGCCGGTCGCCTCGATC
>JBOHYT010000309.1:0-8605 GCA_050738055.1 Rhodanobacteraceae bacterium | reverse complement strand
AGCGTAACGAGCACGGCGAGCGAAGTCGAAGCACATTCGGCACTTCGACTTTGCCGCTTTGGCGCTACGCTCGGGGCGAAGGGAATTTCAAACCAGACAACCAGCGACGGACCTCGCCAATCGCTTGCACGCAAGCTCCTGCATTACAATCTAGGGTTTGCGGATCACGGAGCAAGCTCATGCAACTCGACAAGGTCAAGGCCGTCATCACCGGCGGCGCATCCGGTCTCGGTCATGCCGTTGCGCAACATTTCGTCGCCCACGGTGGCAAGGTCGCACTGTTCGACGTGAACGACGCAAAAGGCCAGGCCGCCGCCGCGGACCTCGGCGATGCCGCGCGTTTCATCAAGACCGACGTGACCGACGAGGATGGTGTCCACGCCAACGTCACCGCCGCGCGCGAGACCATGGGTGGATTGAACGTGGTGATGAACTGCGCCGGCATCCTGGGCACCGGCCGCATGCTGGGTCGCGAGGGTCCGATGCCGCTCAAGAATTTCGCTGGCACCGTGATGGTGAACCTGGTCGGCAGCTTCAATGTCGCGAAGGCCGGTGCCGCGCTGATGCAGTCGAACGAGCCGGGCGAGGACGGCGAGCGCGGCGTGATCGTCAATACCGCATCGGTGGCGGCATACGAGGGCCAGATCGGTCAGGCGGCCTATTCGGCGTCCAAGGGTGGCGTGGTCGGCATGACCCTGCCGATGGCGCGGGAACTGTCGCGCTTCGGCATCCGCGTCATGACCATCGCCCCCGGCATCTTCTGGACCCCGATGGTGGACGGCATGCCGCCGCAGGTGCAGGAATCATTGTCGGCTTCGATTCCGTTCCCCTCGCGGCTCGGCAAGCCGGAAGAATTTGCGCAGACGGTCGCTTTCATCCTTGGCAACCACTATCTGAATGGCAGCGTGATCCGCCTGGATGGTGCCGTGCGGCTGGCGCCGAAATAATCCTTGTCGTCATTCCGGACGCGGCGAAGCCGCGATCCGGAATCCATTTTGATCTTGCCATTCCTGGCGAAAATCAAGATGGATTCCGGGTTCCACCGCGGCAAAACCGCGGAGGCCCCGGAATGACGGCTCTACGCGTTACCGATTCCCGTCTCCCCATTCCCGGTTCCCGCTCCCATGAAAGCTTCCGATACCAAGAAAGGCAACGTGATCGAGCACCAAGGTGTGGTTTACCAGGTGCGCGACATCCAGCGCAGCGCACCGACCGCGCGTGGCGGCAACGTCACTTTCCGATTCACGTTGTATTCGATACCCGGCGGACGCAAATTCGACCTGAGCCTGCGCGCGGATGACGACCTGAAGGAGATGGAGCTGACCCGCCGTGCGGCGCATTACTCGTACAAGGATGGCGATGCGTTCGTTTTCCTGGACGCCGAGGACTACACTCCCTATGCACTCGGCCTTGACGTGGTCGGCGACAACGCAGCCTGGATCGTGGAAGACGTGGATGGCTATTACGTGCAGCTGATCGACGACGCCCCGGTGGCATTGCAGGTTCCGACCAGCGTCGCGCTGACGATTGTCGACACCGCGCCCGAACTCAAGGGCGCATCCGCGACAAAGCGCACCAAACCCGCCAAGCTCGACACCGGTATCGAAATCCAGGTACCGGAATACATCAGCACAGGCGAAAAAGTGTGGGTGAATACGGTTACCGGCGAATTTTCCGGCCGGTCGTGAAACTGCCCGCCTGATGGCGCTGTTGCGTGTCGAACACGGCGATGTCAGCGGGCTGGGCGCACGCATTGCGACGCTCGGGTGCTTGTACGCGTCGCAATGCTTGGGTATGTTTGCGGGAATGCGTGCTGCAACGGAGATGCGGGCGCCTGTCGCGACGATCGCGTGAACGACATCTCTCAAGGGGAATTGCATGGCCCACAGACCCTCCGCCACCCGCTCCGACGTGATGTGCCGCGCGCGGGTTTCGGCATGCTGAACCAACTCCTCGCGCGAAAATCGGTCGGCGCGGACCACCAAACCGGGGGAATCCAGTTGCGCCGCACCCTGGGGCCATGGGGTCTGACCGCGCTCGGCATTGGTGCGGTGATCGGCGGCGGCATCTTCGTGATCACCGGCCAGGCCGCGGCCTTGCATGCCGGCCCCGCGGTGCTGCTGTCATTCGTGATCGCCGCGGTCTGTTGCAGTTTCACCGCACTTTGCTACGCCGAATTCGCGACCCTGATTCCGATGTCGGGAAGCTCGTATTCCTATGCCTACGCCACGCTGGGCGAACTGGCCGCCTGGTTCATCGGCTGGAACATGGTGCTGGAATACGGCGTGTCGGCATCGGCCGTCGCGGTCAGTTGGACCGGCTATTTCAGGAGCCTGGTCAACCACATGGGCTTCACGTTGCCCGACGCGCTCAGCAACGCGCCGATCGGGTTCGTGGACAAGCACCTGGTGATGACCGGCGCGCTGTTCAACCTGCCGGCCGTCGTACTGGTGCTCGCGCTCACCTGGCTGTGCTACGTCGGCATCCGCGAGTCCAGCGGCACCAACACGGCGATCGTGATCCTGAAAGTGGCGCTGATCGTGATCGTGATCGCGGCCGGCTGGCATTACGTCAACCCGGAATTCTGGCACCCGTTCATCCCGCCCGCGAAAGGGCCGGAGACCTACGGCTGGGGCGGGATCATGCGCGCGGCGACACTGGTGTTCTTCGCCTACATCGGTTTCGAGGCGACCTCCACGGCCGCACAGGAAGCGAAGAACCCGCAGCGCGACCTGCCGATCGGAACGCTCGCGTCGCTGGCGATCTGCACCGTGCTGTACGTGGCGATGGCCGCGGTGCTGACCGGCCTCATCCCGTTCGCGCAGCTCGGCACCGCCGAGCCGGTCGTGACCGCGGTCGCCGCGCACCCCGAGCTCAACTGGCTGCGCTGGCTGGTCGAGGTCGGCGCGCTGCTGGGGCTTTCCTCCGTGGTGCTGGTGATGATCATCGCGCAACCGCGCATCTTCATGATCATGGGCCGCGACGGCATGCTGCCGCCCATGTTCTCGAAGCTGCACCCGCGCTATCGCACGCCGCACCTCAACACGCTGGTCACCGGCGCGGGCATCGCCCTGCTCGCCGCGGTGTTCCCGCTGGAGGTGCTGGGCGACCTGGTTTCGATGGGAACGCTGCTGGCTTTCATCGCGGTGTGCGCGGGCGTGCTGATCCTGCGCTACACGCGGCCGGACCTTCCGCGGACCTTTCGCGTTCCGTGGGCGAAAGTCACTTGTCCGCTTGGCGTGCTGAGTTGCATCGGACTGCTGTACTGGGAGAACTGGTACAACTGGACGCTGATGGGACTGTGGACGCTGCTCGGCCTTGCGATCTATTTCGGCTACGGCTACCGGCACAGCCGGCTGCGACGCTCCGGGCAATCCGCCGCGGGCAGCGTGCGGTGAGAAACCAGCGCTTTCTGACAAAGGTTCGTTTCCGTGGAGTGAGAGCAACAGATTCGACGCGGATTTGCGCCGAACGGGACTCCCGGAACGGCAAGAGCTCTTTGCCACGGATCTGCACGGATCAGCACGGATCTGCTCGGATCAAGAGCAAGTCATGGCGATCCGTGGCGGATGCGCTCCATCGCCGGCGGAACAGCAGCAGCTCTTTGACGCGGATTTACGCGGATAAACGCGGACCAAGGGCAAAGCCCGTGTTCAACTGCTTCGATCCGCGTGGATGCTCTCCATCGCCGGCAGACAGCAGCAGCTCTTTCGCCGCGGATTTACGCCGGCGTACCCCGGATCAACAACCCAATCCGCGTTCATCCGCGTTGATCCGCGGCCAATGCTTTTGCGCAGGGCACAAAGCGCAATCCGGTTCCTGCGGTTTTACGCGAGTGCCGCCCCCATGGGAAACGCGCAGACCTGGCCATACGGTCGCGCACTGTGGATAAGTCTCGAAACAACGAAACATTAACGAAACAATCCATTGTTTCGAAAGGGGAAAAAAATTCATTGCGGAATCCCGCTTGTCAACCTTGGCCGCCGCCAATCCCCGCGCTATGATGCGTGCTCCGCGGGATTTCCCATTGGCAGTGGACCCCGGACCGTTGCCCGGTGCGGCAGGCGAAGTCAGCTCCTCCGCCTGTCGTATCCGGGCAGCAACTTGTCAAGCGCTGCCCCACTCCCTTTTGTTCCGTGTGCTGCGTCGGCCAAGATCGCCGACCGTTGTGCGCGTCGCCAGTGGTTTCGTCGGTGCGCGTCGTTGGACTTCCTCGATGAAGCGGGTAGGTTGGGTTGAGCCCGCGCTTTTGGCGGGCGAAACCCAACATTGTGGTTCGACCCGTTGGGATTCGCGAGAAGCCGCTCACCCCAACCTACGACGTTGCCGGCTTCGACCTTGAGCCGGCCTACCCGAACATCACGGACAATCAGGTCAGCTCTTGGCCTGGAACCCGTCGCACCAGCCGTCCTTGTTGACGTCGTAGCCCGGGAAGATCGCGCACGGTCCCCAAGTCTCGCCCGCCTTGCCCTGGAAGTGCACGCATCCCTTGCAATCCTCACCCGGCTTGTGCGGGGGGCCCGCCTTGGTGTTGTCATCGACGTAATGCAGCGCCTTGGCCGTGGCGTTGTTCGCCTGGGTCAGGTGCGGCAGCGCCGCCCACACGCGACGCGGCAGCGCGCCCATGAACACCGCCGCGGCGGCAGCACCGCCCGCGAGCTTCAGGAAACGGCGACGGTTGGAAGGACTCTTCTCTTCGGTCATGTCGATACTCCTCTGGTCAGCAACAGACAACGGGCACTCTGCGCATGGTACGCCTCCGCGCGCCCGATCGCAGGATTTTTCGATCGGCCCGCGTGCTACATTCAACCGCCGGATGCCCACCAGCGAACACGCATGCCACTTACCTCCGAGCAACTCGCCGAACGCCTGCGCGCCTGCGCCACGGAAATCGCACACACGGCCGGCGCGCTCGCAGCTCGCGGGTGGACGCCCGCGACCAGCGGCAACTTCTCGATGCGGATCGACGAGGACACCATCGCCGTCACCATCTCGGGACGCGACAAGGGCGCGCTCTCGCCCGATGACGTGATGGCGGTCGGACTGGACGGTGAGCCCGTCGGCTCGAACGCGCGCCCTTCCGCAGAAGCCAACCTGCACTTGCAGATCTACCGGCGCCGCCCGGATACCGGCGCGATCCTGCACACCCATTCGCACAACCAGGCCGTCACATCGCGGCTGTTCGCGAAGGAAGGCGTCGTCACGCTGCAGGGCTGGGAACTGCAGAAGGCGCTGACCGGCTACACCAGTCACGACAGCCGCCTCGACGTGCCGGTATTCCCCAACTCGCAGGACATGGCCGACATCGAGCAGAACGTCGCGGCGTGGCTGGACGAATCCAAACCGCTGTATGCCTACCTCATCGAGGGCCACGGCCTTTACACTTGGGGACGCGACATGCCGGAGGCCCGTCGCCATCTCGAAGCCATCGAGTTCCTGCTCGCCTGCGAACTCGATCTGCAACGTCTCGGAGGAACCCGATGAGCCGTCTGCGTGTATACGACCAGCGCGACCCCGCCCGTCCACTCGCCACCCATATCGACCATGCCGCCATCGCGCATGCGCTGGGCGAGGTCGGCGTCCGCTTCGAACAATGGGAAACCAACCAACCTGTCGCCCCCGGAGCCACCCAGGATGAAGTGATCGGCGCCTACGCGGGTGACATCGCGCGCCTCAAGCGCGAAAAGGGCTACCAGGCGGTCGATGTGATCTCACTGACCGCCGAGCATCCGCAGAAGGAAGCCTTGCGACGGAAGTTCCTCTCCGAACACACCCATGCCGAGGACGAAGTGCGCTTCTTCGTCGCGGGCGAAGGCCAGTTCACCCTGCACATCGGCGGTCGCATCTACGACGTACTGTGCGAGAAAGGCGACCTGATCGACGTCCCGGACGGCACCCGGCACTGGTTCGACATGGGGCCGAATCCGAACTTCATCGCGATCCGCCTGTTCACCAATCCCGAAGGCTGGGTCGCGAGCTTCACCGGCGACGACATCGCGGGACGATTTCCGCGTTTGGAAAATTGAAAAGAGCATGGGTCCGCAAATGAACGCAAATGAACGCGAATGTTCTGCTTTCCCTGGAAGAAACAAGTTGCGTAGGCCGGCTCAAGGAGCGCAGCGACGGGGCCGGCTTTCCTGTCAGTCCATTTGAGTTGCGTAGGCCGGCTCAAGGAGCGTAGCTGCGTAGGCCGGCTCAAGGAGCGGGTTGAGAAGCTGATAAGCGTCAACCCGATTAGCGCTACATGTCAGCAAGCCTCGAAACACAAGGGAACAGACAATAATTTGTCGTCATTCCGGGACCATCGCCAGCTCCACCGGCGATGGAACCCGGAATCCATTTCGCCGTTTGGCAGAAACCCAAAATGGATTCCGGGTTCGGCCTGCGATGAAACTGCAGGCCGCCCCGGAATGACGACATCCAAGGTGATGTTGCCGCTTGGTAATCTGAATCATCGGGGGTGACCGCGTGACCTACATCGAAAAGTCGCTGGCGCCGGGCGAGGCGATCGTCGCGATGTTCCACCTGCACTGGCTCGTATGGGTCCGGGTGTGGATCGTGCTGGTGATC
This sequence comes from Rhodanobacteraceae bacterium, assembly GCA_050738055.1. GTDB lineage: Bacteria > Pseudomonadota > Gammaproteobacteria > Xanthomonadales > Rhodanobacteraceae > 66-474. Next base: position 2,035 of record JBOHYT010000309.1, on the reverse strand, counting down.
GGCGCCATCGTGGTCGCGTTCCTGCTCTGGCTGGCGACCGCCCACATTGAAGGCGCGGGGCTCGGCAGTGCCGGCTGGGCGGCGCTGGCCGTGGCGGTGATCGCACTCTTCATCGCCGGCTCGGAATCGCTCAATCTGCACGCCATCGAGCAGGGCGTCACCAATCATCGCGTGATTCGCAAGATCGGGCTGATCGCGCGACACTCGACCGAATTGCGGTTGGCATCGATCGAAACCGTCGACCTGCGACAATCGTTCTGGGGCCGGATTCTCCGCTATGCCAACATCGAGATCACCGGCCGGGGCGAAACCGCGATGGTCTTGAGGCGTCTCGCCGATCCGATCGGCGTGAAACGCGCGATCGAGACCGCCTACTCGCAACACGTGGAAAGCGTGCATGCCGGCCCGGTGACCTGAGCGCCGCCATGGAAATACGCGCCATCCTCACCGACATCGAAGGCACCACCAGTTCGATCACCTTCGTCCGGGACGTGCTGTTTCCCTACGCGCGCGAGCACCTGCCGCATTTCGTCGAAACCCATCGCGACGATCCCGCGGTGCAACGCTGGCTCGATGCCACCGCCCACGAAGCCGGCATCGAGGACCCCCTCTCCCGGCGGGTCGTCGACACGCTGCTGCGCTGGATCGACGAGGACCGCAAGGAGATGCCCTTGAAGGCGCTCGAAGGCATGATCTGGAAGGCGGGCTATGAAGCTGGCGACTACCGGGCGCACGTGTATCCGGAAGTCCCGCAGCGCTTGCGCGACTGGAAGGCGCAGGGCCTCGGGCTGTACGTGTACTCGTCGGGTTCGGTACCGGCGCAGAAGTTGTTCTTCGGGCACAGCGAAGCCGGCGACCTCGCGCCGCTGTTCGATGGCTGGTTCGACACGGAAGTCGGCGGCAAGCGCGAGCGCGGCTCGTACCTGCGCATCGCCGAATCGGTCGGGCTGCCGCCGCCGGCGATCCTGTTCCTTTCGGACGCCGTGGCGGAACTGGACGCCGCGCGCGACACCGGCATGCAGATCGTCCAAGTATGCCGGCCCCCCGAGGATTGCCCCGAAGACGGCACGCATCCGTGCGTCGCCGATTTCGACGCGATCAGCGTCCCGTGAACCGGCTTGTCCCCTCGACATTGGCCGCGCTGCTCGGCTGCCTGATCGGCGCCGCGGTCGTGTGGGGCTTCGTCGCCCCGCCGCATTCGTACGAAGCGCATGCCGCGGCCGTCCAGGCCCTCACCGCAGCGAACCCCGTGCCGGCTGCCGCGACGGCGCCGACGCTGCTTTCCGGCGCCGACTGGCCACCGGATGCACCGACGCCCGAGCAGGTGATGTACGCGCAAGCCGACCTGCTCGACCGCGAAATCGCGCACTTGAAACCGCGCACGCCCGGCAAGGTGAACCTGTATGCGGTCGTGTTCGCCGGCGACGGCAGCGAGAACGTGTTCCGCAACGAGGCCGAGTATTTCGACAAGCTGTTCACGCGACGTCTCGGCGCCGCCGGCCATGTCGTCGTGCTGGAAAACAATCCGGCCTCGCTCACCACCCGCCCGCTGGCGACGTGGAGCAACCTCGAAAACGCCCTCGACGGGATCGCTGCGAAGATGGATCCGAAACAGGACATCCTGCTCGTCTATTTCACCACCCACGGCAGCGAAGACCATACGTTGCTGGTGGACATGGATCCGCTGCCGCTCGACCAGATCGGCGCCACCGACCTGCCCGGCATCCTTGCCAAGCACCCGTTCCAATACAAAGTCATGATCGTCAACGCCTGCTATTCGGGCGGTTTCATTCCGCCGTTGCAGGGACCCGGCACGATGATCATCACCGCCGCGCGCAGCGACCGTTCCTCGTTCGGCTGCGGCGAGCAGTCCGAGCTCACCTGGTTCGGGCATGCGTTCCTGGTCGACGCGCTGAACCAGACCGACGATTTCCAGACCGCGTTCGCGATGGCGAAACGACAAGTGGCAGCGTGGGAAAAGCGCGACGGCTACGAACCTTCCGATCCGCAGATTTCGGTCGGCGCCGGCATTGCG
>JBOHYT010000308.1:0-4701 GCA_050738055.1 Rhodanobacteraceae bacterium | reverse complement strand
GCGATCGACGCGATGAGCGGCGCGATCCTGTGGACCTACACGCCGGCGAGTTATCAAAAACTCGCGGGCACCCGCCAGATCACCAACTCCACGCCGGTGGCCGATCCCGATCGGCAATACCTCTATGCCGCGTCCCCGGACGGCACCATCCAGAAACTCGCGATCCGCGACGGCCATGCGGTATGGCGTACGTCCATCACGAAACTGCCGCTGCGCGAGAAGATGGATTCGCCGCTGAAGTTCTTCCGCGGCCACGTGATCGCCGTCACCGCCGGTTACATCGGCGACAAGCCGCCCTACCAGGGCCACGTCGCGATCCTCGACGGCAAGTCCGGGAAGCTCATGCACGTGTGGAACTCGCTGTGCAGCAACCGCACCGGATTGATCGAACCCAAGTCGTGTCCGCAAAGCGATTCGGCGATCTGGGGACGCGCAGGCGCGGTGATCGATCCCGCCACCGGCGACATTTTCGTCGCCACCGGCAACGCCGATTGGAACGGCAAGACCGATTGGGGCGACGCCGTGATCGAGCTCAATCCCGACGCGACGAAGATGCTGGGCAACTACACGCCCACCAATACCGAATACCTGAATGAGCACGACCTTGACGTCGGCTCGACCTCGCCGGTGTGGCTGGGCGATGGCCTGATCGCGCAAGGCGGCAAGGACGGCAAGATCGTGCTGCTCGGCATCAAGGCGATTGCGGGCACCGCTCCGCACAAGGGCGGCGAACGGCAAACCGTCGCCACGCCCGGCGGCGGCAGGCTGTTCACCCAGCCGGTGGTGTGGAAGCACGCAGGCCAGACGTGGATGTTCGTCGCCGACAACCGCGGCACCGCGGCGTGGCAACTCGACGGCGGCAAGCTGCAGAAAAAATGGAGCAACCGCACCAGCGGCACCAGCCCGCTCGAGGCGGACGGCCTGCTGTATGTCTACGCACGCGAGGGCGGATTGAACGTGTACGACGCGGCATCCGGCAAGCGCATCGCCACGCTCGCGTGTGGTCCCGGCCACTGGAACAGCCCGATCGTGGTGGCGGGCAGGATCATCCTGCCCGAAGGCGACGCCAACGACCACGCGACGAGCGGCGTGCTGGACATCTGGAGCCTGCCGGGCAGCGCGCATTGACGGACGACGGCGCCGAGTCCGCACCGACGCAAACCGCGGCCAGCACGGTCAACGAATTGCTGGCGCGCAAGGATCGCCCGTACAGCCGCCGCGCAGCGCGGTTCCTGAAGCGCCATCCGCAACAACGCGCGCAATACCGCAAGACGCTCCTGCTGCTGCAGGCCAACCCGCACCACCCCGCGCTGCGCCTGCATGCACTGGGTGACGGGCTGAAGGGATTGCATTCGGTCTCGATCAATCTGTCGTATCGGATCACTCTGGAGTTGATCATCCGTGAACACCAGGTCGTGCCCATCAACGTGGGCGACCACGACGCGGTGTACTGAACCCATGCACGCAGCTTCCAATCTCATCCTCAATACCGACAGTTACAAAGCGAGCCACTGGCTGCAGTACCCGCCGGGCATCGATGCGACGTTCTTCTACCTGGAAAGCCGCGGCGGGGTGTACGAGCGCACGCTGTTCTTCGGCCTGCAGTCGATCCTGAAGGAATACCTGTCAAAGCCGGTGACGGCGGCGATGATCGAGGAGGCCAAGGTGTTCTTCGCCGCGCACGGCGAACCGTTTCACGAGGCCGGCTGGCGACACGTCGTTGATGCGCACGCCGGCAAGCTGCCACTGCGCATCCGCGCGGTGGCGGAAGGCACGCTGGTGCCGACCCACCAGGCGTTGATGACGATCGAGAGTACCTGTCCGGAATGTTTCTGGCTGCCGTCGTACGTGGAAACGCTGCTGATGCGCGTGTGGTATCCCGTCACGGTCGCGACGGTCAGTTGGCACGTCAAGCAGACGATCCGCGAATATCTCGAGAAGACCAGCGACGATCCGGCCGGGCAGCTCGCGTTCAAGCTGCACGATTTCGGTTCGCGAGGCGTGTCCAGCGCGGAGTCGGCGGCGCTCGGCGGGATGGCGCACCTCGTGAACTTCCAGGGCACCGACACGGTGCTCGGCGTGCTCGCGGCGCGCGAATACTACGGAGAGGAGATGGCGGCGTTCTCGATTCCCGCCGCCGAGCACAGCACGATCACCGCGTGGGGGAAAGATCGCGAGTTGGATGCGTACCGCAACATGCTGCGCCAGTTCGCCAAGCCCGGCGCGGTGGTCGCGTGCGTGTCGGACAGCTACGACGTATTCCGCGCCATCGAGGAAATGTGGGGCGGGAGCTTGCGCGAGGAAGTCATCCGGAGCGGCGCGACGCTGGTGGTGCGGCCCGATTCCGGCGATCCCGCCGACATCGTGCACCGCACGCTGAAAATGTTGAATGCCGCGTTTGGCAGCGCGGTCAATGGCAAGGGCTACCGGGTGCTGAACCACGTGCGGGTGATCCAAGGCGACGGGGTGAATCCCGATTCGATCCGCGCAATCCTCGACCGCGTCACCCGTGCACGGTATTCCGCCGACAACATCGCGTTCGGGATGGGCGGTGCGTTGCTGCAGAAATTGCACCGCGATACCCAGAAATTCGCGTTGAAATGTTCCGCCGCGCGGATCGACGGCGACTGGAGGGATGTTTTCAAGGATCCGGTCACCGACCATACGAAGGCATCGAGACCCGGACGCTTGACGCTGGCGCGGCATCGCGGATACGGCACGTTCAAGACCGTTGCGTTGCCGGAGGGTGCGATCGAAGCCGATGCGGCGACGCTCGGCTCCGGCTGGGAAGACGCGATGGAAACCGTGTGGGAGAACGGCGAGCTGCTGCGCGACTGGAGTTTCGCCGAGGTCAGGAATCGCAGCGAAGGCGGTTCGGCCAGACCGTCATTTTGAAAACAGTGGAGACCACATGGACGTCCATCACGACACCGCCGCGCAGCGTTTCCAGGTCGAAGTCAAAGGCCATCGAGGAGTGCTCGACTACCACTTGCGCGATGGCACGATGACGATCACCCATACTGGCGTGCCGCCGGCGATCGGCGGTCGCGGCATCGCGGCCGAACTGACACGCGTCGCGCTGGAGGCGGCCCGCCGCAACGGCTGGAAGGTGACCCCGGCCTGTTCGTATGCGGCCGCGTTCATCCGCCGGCACCCGGAGTTCGCCGATCTGCTGGCTTGAAACCCGCGAACGTCTCGCGTCGCGGCGCCGGCATTTTCGCTACACTCGCTGTCCTTGACGCCACGGGGAAGACGCGCATGCCCGCCAAGACCACGCCGGAGAAACCTGTCGCGGACAAGTCGTCGGCCGAGCGACCCGCGCCCGCGAAGCAGACGCCCGGCAGGCCGCCCGAAAAGCTGCATTTCATCTCCGGCCTGCCGCGCTCGGGCAGCACGCTGCTCTCCGCGATCCTGAAACAGAACCCGCGCTTCCACGCCGGGATGACCAGTCCGCTCGGCGACATGATCAGCGTGCTGGTCGCCGAGATGAGCGGCAAGAACGACTTCTCAGTGGTGATCAACGACGCCCAGCGCACCGCGATCCTGCGTGGCGTGTTCCAGAATTTCTACGGCGGCTTCCACGGGACCGACGTGGTGTTCGATACGGGCCGCGTGTGGTGCAGCAAGCTGCCGATGCTGGCGACGCTGTTCCCGAACTCCAAGGTGATCGCCTGCGTGCGCGAGCTGCCGTGGGTGCTCGATAGTGTCGAACGGCTGGTACGCAAACAGCCGCTGACCGTCAACAAGATTTTCCACTTCAACCCCAACGGCACCGTGTATTCGCGCGCCGAGGCGCTGATCGACGTGAACGGCATGGTGGGGTTTTCGTTCCAGGCCACCAAGGATGCGTTTTACGGACACTACTCGTCCGGGCGGATGATGCTGCTGAGTTACGAGGGCCTGACCCGCGATCCCCAAGCCGCGATGCAGGCGTTGTACCAGTTCATCGGCGAACCCTGGTTCGAACACGACTTCGAGCACATCGAGTACGCCGCCGATGAATTCGACGCGCGGCTCGGGCTGCCGGGCCTGCACACGGTGAAGTCACGGGTGTCGGCCCCCAAGCGCGAATCGGTGCTGCCGCCGGAGCTGTTCAACCGCTTCGTCAAGGATTCGTTCTGGCTGGACCCGAAGAACAATATCCGCAAAGTGATCATTGTTTAGTGCGATCGTCCCGAACGAAGTGAAGCCCAACAGGACGGCGGGCGATGGTGTCGGGCTTCGCGAGTGGGTAGGTTGGGTTGAGCCCGTGCTGTATCCGGGCGAAACCCAACGGTTTGACGCAGGCAAGTTGGGGTTCGCAAAAAGGCCGCTCACCCCAACCTACGTCGCTCCCGCGGCGGCACCGCATGGATTGAGTCGGCGCCAGGCGCGGGTTGGGGAGAAATCGCGTAGGTCGGACTTCGCGAATGGAGTAGGTTGGGTTGAGCCCGTGCTGTATCCGGGCGAAACCCAACGGTTTGACGCAGGCAAGTTGGGGTTCGCAAAGAACCGCTCACCCCAACCTACGTCACTCCCGCGGCGGCACCGCATGGATTGAGTTTGACGCAGGCAAGTTGGGGTTCGCAAAAAGCCGCTCCCCCCAACCTACGTCACTCCCGCGCCGATCGCCACAGCGAAACCGCGGCGCCCAGCACCACCACCGCCGAAGCAAGCAGTGCCGCCTCGAACCCGTGCGGCAGGTGCGCCACTGCGCTCACC
>JBOHYT010000307.1:0-6068 GCA_050738055.1 Rhodanobacteraceae bacterium | reverse complement strand
GCGATGGAGCGCAGCCTCGAGGAAGGCATGCTGACCTTCGACCAGTCGCTCTACAGGCTCTACAAGGAAGGCACGATCGACCTCGAGGAAGCGTTGTCGAAAGCCGACTCGCGCGACGGCCTCGCGCTCAAGATCCGCCTCGCCGAAGGCGCCAGCGGCAGCGACCTGCCGCAGGACGACCCGTACGGGCTCGGCGTGGGTTGAACACGCAGTAGACCGGCCCAGAAGCGTAGGGTGGAACCCGCGTAGGTGGAACCCGCGTAGGGTGGCACCCGCGTAGGGTGGAACCCCCGTAGCGGTTTCCACCTTTCGGTTTCCACCGACCGGTTTTCGCCTTGCGGCGCCCGGCGGAAGCGGCTGCGCCGATTCCGCCCTACGATACGCCAAGCGTAGGGTGGAACCCGCGTAGGGTGGAACCCGCGCAGCGGTTTTCACCGATCGGTTTTCGCCTTGTGGCGCTCGGCGGAAGCGGCTGCGCCGATTCCGCCCTACGCCGATTCCGCCCTACGTGGCCCATTGCCGCGGCGGGTTACGGCCGCAGCGTGCAAAAACAATACGCGTAGGTGACGGGTTTGCCCGGTGGCGCGTGCTCCAGCATCGACAGTGCCGGCGCGAGTTCCGGCATCGCTGCCAGCCACGCGCGCGGCAGATGGATGCCGAGCGAAGCCGCGAGCCGCGCGGTCGCGCTGTTGCCGATGCCTTCGAGGAAGCGCTGGAAGACAGTCGTCGGCGGCTGGACGTAGCCCACCGCATAATCGTTGCCGAGCCTGGCCGATTTCGCCGCATAGGCAATCGCATCCTGCAGGCCACCCAACTGATCGACCAGCCCGCGCTGGAGCGCCTGTTCGCCGGACCACACCCGCCCCTGGGCGATCGCGTCGATATCGGCGTAGCTCTTGCCGCGCGCCTTGGCGACATTGCCTACGAATTCGCGGTAGCCGCGGTCGATCGTGCTCTGGATCATCGCGCCCAGTGCCGGGTCGAGCGGACGGCGCACGTCGAACGCACCCGCGAGCGGCGTGGTGCCTTCGCCCGCGGTGTTGATGCCGATCTTGGCGAGTCCGTCGGACGCCGTGAAATACAACCCGAAGATCCCGATCGACCCGGTGATGGTGTCCGGCTCGGCGAAGATGCGGTTGGCGTTCATCGATATCCAGTAGCCGCCGCTGGCGGCGACATCACCCATCGACACGATCACCGGCTTGCCGGCCTGTTCGGCCAGCACCACTTCGCGCCGGATCTGCTCGGCGGCAAAGGCTTCGCCACCGGGCGAATCGACCCGCAGCACGATCGCGCGCACGTTGCGGTTGGCGCGCACCGCGCGAATCATGGCCGAGGTGGATTCGCCGCCGATGCTGCCGGGCGGCTGTCTGCCGCGGGAGATGTCGCCCTCGGCCACGACCACCGCGATCACCGGTTTCCCGATCGTCGACGCGACGGTCTGCGGCAGGTATTGCGCAAGGTCGACGGCGCGGAAACCGGCGCCGTTGTCGGTCACGACGCCATCCTTCTGCATCCTCCGCACGATGTCCTCGCGGGTGGCGAGGCCATCGACCCAATGGAACTTCAATGCGAGCGCCGCGGCATCGCCCTGGATCGCCGGGATTTCGGTGGGCAGGTTGTCGATCTGCTGGCCGAGGGTGGCGGGATCGATGTGGCGCGCCTTGCCGACCTCGGTGAGCCAGGTGTTCCAGAGGCCATCCATCCAGTACTTGTCCGCCGTCAGCGCCGCCTGCGACGGCGCGTCGAGGATGTACGGTTCGGCGGCCGACTTGTACTCGCCGACCCGGAACAGGTGCGCCGTGACGCCGAGCTTGTCGAGCAGGCCCTTGAAGTAGCTGCGGTAATCGGAGAGGCCGGTGATCGAGATCGAACCCGCGGGATCGAGGTACAGCTTGCTGGCGTGCACCGCGAGCAGGTACTGCATCTGGCCGAGGTTGGTGCCCCACGCGATCACCGGCTTGCCCGCGGCGCGGAAACGATCGAGTGCGGCGCCGACATCCTCCAGCGCGCCCATCCCGCCGAACTGGAGGTCCGAGGGATCGAGCAGGATCCGGGTGATACGCGGGTCGTGCGCGGCGTGATCGATCGCAGACACCAAGTCGCGCACCTGCACCTGTGCGATCGGCCTGCCCACCGCGCGGGCGAACGCACGCTGCGTGGGGCTGACGCTGTACTGCTCGACCAGCGTCCCGGCCGGCTTCAGCACCAACACCGTCTCGGGGCTGACCTTGGGTGGCCCACGGAACAGCAACCCGAGGATCAGGGCCACGATCCCGAAGAACACCACGTTGATGATGACCAGGCGCAGGATGTTGATGCCGCGCCCCACGCCGCGCAGGAATCTCGCGAAGCCACCGCCCACTCGGTTGGACATGCTGCCGATTCCTGCGTCAAACGTCCGAAGGTTCCAGAGTAACCGAGCCGTTGCCGCGCGTCACTGCCACCCGCCGCGAGCCGTCGCCGCGGGTCTCGGTTGCCCAGCGCGCGAACAGCAGTACCGCCGCGGCGGTCAGGCCGGCGATCAGGCCCATCCACATCCCGCGCACGCCGTGGCCTGCGCCGAACGCCAGCCACGCACCGATCGGCATGCCGACGATCCAGTAGGCGAAAACGGTGATCAGCATCGGCACCCGGGTGTCCTTCAGGCCCCGCAACGCAGCGTTCGAAACCACCTGGATGCCGTCGGAGAACTGGAAGATGCCGGCCAGGATCAGCAGTTGCGCGGCCAGCGCGATGACCCGCGGATCGCTCGAATACACGTGCGCGATCGCGTGCGGGATCGCCAGCATCAGGGTCGCCGAAACCGCCTGGGTCGCGAGGGTGAGCGCGATCCCGGTGAAACCGGCATACCGGACCGCCTGCGCATCGCCCCGGCCGGCGGCGTTGCCGACCCGCACCGTGACCGCCAGCGCGAGTCCCAAGGGCACCATGAACGTCACCGACGCCACGTTGATCGCGATCTGGTGCCCGTCGATCGCGACCGTGCCGAGCCGGCTGATCAGCAGCGCCGAAATCACGAACAGGCCGGCTTCCATCAAGAGCGTCACCGCCATCGGCACGCCGATCCACAGGAGCTGGCGAAGCGCCTGCCAGTCGGGGCGTTCCATGCGCGAGAACAGGTCGAGATGGCGAAAACGTTTGCCGAATTTCAGGTAGGCGGCGAACGCCAGCAGTTGCAGCCACAGCGCCAGCGCGTTGGCGATGCCGCTGCCGCGCGCGCCGAGCGCCGGCAATCCGAACTTGCCGTAGATCAGGATCCAGTCCAGCGGCACCAGCACGATGAGTCCGAACAGCCCGAACAGCATGGTCGGACGGGTCCAGCTCGAACCCTCGCACAGCCCGCGCAGCGCAAAGTATCCGCACAGGCCGGGCGCGCCCCAACTAAGCGCGTGCAGGAATGCCTGCACGTCGTCGAGCAGCGCCGGATCGACGCCGAGTAAATGCAGCAGCGGCGCGGAATGGCGTGCGCCGAACCACAACAGCACCGACAGCGCAGCGGCGAGCCACAGCGCCTGCCGGAACAACGGTCCGATTTCACCGCGCCGGCTGGCGCCGTCGAGCTGCGCCACCGACGGCGACAGCGCCATCATCACCCCGACCGCACTGACGAGGCCGAGCACCCACACGTTGGCGCCGACCGCGACCGCGGCCAGGGTATGCGCGTTGTAATGGCCGGCCAGTGCGACGTCCACCGCGCTCATTCCGACCGCGGACAACTGCCCGGCGATCAGCGGCAGCGCCAGCTTCACCGTCGCGCGAATCTCGCGCGCGAAATAGGCGCGGTCCAAGGCTAGAATCAGGGACATTGCGGGACGATCCGATGCAAACCGAACTTTCCAAACCACCCACGCAGTCCGCGCCCCCGACGGTCCGCCCTTCGGCTTCCTGCGAGAACTGCGGCGCGCCTCTGTATGGCAAATATTGCTATGCCTGTGGCCAGCCGACCACCGGGCTGGTGCGGCACTTCGGCAGCGTGATGAGCGACGTCGCCGACAGCGTACTCAACATCGACGAGCGGCTGTTCCGCACGATCGGGCCATTGTACCTGCGACCGGGCACGCTCACGCTGGATTACTTCGCCGGCAAGCGCGCGCGCTACGTGACGCCGTTCCGCATGGTGTTCTTCCTCGCGATCATCGCGTTCTTCGCGATGCAGCTATCGGTACGATCCGGATTGATGCACGCCCAGGCGCTCGCGGTGTCGTCGAATGGCAAAGTCTCCGTCGAAAAAACACCAGCAGCCGAGCAAGGCGGCAATGATGTATTCGCCAACGGGAACATCAAATTCAACAACACCGTTCTCTGGAACCGCGATACCCACCCCTGGCGCATCGGCTGGCTGCCCGCTGCAGCGAACGATTGGCTCAACGACCTGGTCGGCAACGCCCAGGCGAATTTGTACGCGACGAATTCCGGTACGCCTGCACAGAAAAAAGCCGCGGGAACCCGCGTGTTACTGGGGATGTTCTCCGCTGCACCGACCGTGCTTTTCGTGCTGCTCCCTTTTTTTGCACTGCTGCTGAAGATCTTCTACATCTTCAAGCGACGACTGTACATGGAACACCTGATCGTGGCGATGCACAGCCACGCGTTCCTGATGCTATCGATGCTGGTGCTGCTCGCGCTGGCGCTGCTGCGCGGTTGGCTCGTGCCGCATGCCGGCTGGCTCGGGATACCGTTCGTGTTGCTGAACGTGGCCGCGTGGATCTGGATTTTCGTGTACCTGTGGCGGATGCAGAAACGCGTCTATCGGCAAGGCTGGTTCATGACCAACCTGAAATACTGGAGCCTCGGCTTCTGCTACACGATCCTGGTCGGATTCGGGTTCGTGTTCGCCGTGCTGATCAGCCTGACCGGCGCATGATCGTCTACGTCGTCGAACTCGAAATGGACGCGGCGTTGCGCGAGGAGTACCTCGCGTGGCTGCGCGAACACGTGCGCGAAATGCTGGCGTTGCCGGGATTCGTGGGCGCGGAAATCCTGGAGCCCTTCGACCCACCGCCGCCCGTGGGCCGCTTCGTGGTCTCGGCACAATACCGATTGCGCGATCATTCGGCATGGGAAGGCTATCTCGCCGAGCATGCTGCGCGGATGCGGCAAGCCGGAGTGGCGCGTTTCGGTGACCGCGTACGCGCCTCCCGCCGCCTGCTGAAAGCCGTGTGACCAGTCCTGGATGCCGTCGTTGTGCACAGCCGCAAAAATCGCCTTGCGGCGTCGCGGCGCGGCGGCTTGCACCGATCGCGCAACCCCTCTGCGACGCCACATGATTGAATCCATTGGGAAAATTTTGTTGATGAAATTTTCACCAACCCGTGTCGCGGTCCGATCCGATGAGCCTGGGCGAGGCTTGGCCGCCGCTTCTCCACAACGTTATCCACAACGATTGTGGATAAGAACAAAACCGCCAATGCGTCACCGACTTATCACACACTCCTGCCTGACATGACAACAAGCGCACGTAAGTCATGAGGGCGTTGGGGCGAACCGGTCCGCCCGCCGCGACTGTTCGCGTTGCGTTGCCGTTGCCGCTCCCGCAGGCTTTCGATTACCTGTCCGGCGATGCCACCCCACAGCCGGGTGCGCGCGTGCGGGTACCGTTCGGACGCGGGCGCCGGATCGGCATCGTCGTCGCTTCCGGCGTGCAGCCGGACGTCGCGACCGATCGCCTGAAACCGCTGCTCGCGGTGCTGGACGAGCCGCCGTTGCTCGATGCCGGACTGCTGGCGGATCTGCGCCGCGCGGCCGAATACTGGTGCGGCGCGATCGGCGAAGTGGTGTTCGGCACGCTGCCCCGCGGCTTGCGGGAAGGACGCGCCCCTTCCGATTTCGCGGAGGAGTGCTGGCAGGCGACGCAGGCCGGGCGCACGGCAGCCAGCGCACGCACCCGGCGCGGCGGTTCGGCCGCGCTGCTGGAAACCCTCGGCGATGCACGGATGGCGGCGAACGAACTCGACAGTTTGCTGCCGGGATGGCGTGCCGCCGCGCGACGTCTGGCGAACGCGGGCCTGATCGAACGCACGCCGCCCAACCGTGATTCCCCGCGGGTGCGCGAAGGCGCCGCACCG
>JBOHYT010000306.1:0-3264 GCA_050738055.1 Rhodanobacteraceae bacterium | reverse complement strand
AGACCGATTACCAGGTTTCACTCGGACAACGTTACAGCCATATCGGCTTCACGCCGGACTGGATCGGCGACCTGATGTTCGATGGCGTGGCCGCGCAGATCAATCGGGTCGATCGCGCGACCACCTTGCAGGCCGACTTCGCGACGCCGTTGGGCCACAGCAACACCTTGCGTTACGGCCTCTGGGCCGAATACGACAAGGCCGGCACCGCCAGCGATTCGCTGGTGTTTCCGGCTGACGCCGAAGGCGACCAGACCGGTACCGTGCCGTTTGCGATTCCTTCGTATAGCCGCATCATCGCCAAAACGCTGGCGGCCTACGTGCAGGACCAGTGGAACCTCGGCGAGAACTGGACCCTCAACGTCGGCGTGCGCGGCGACGAGTTCAACGCGTTCGGCCGCACCCGGAGCCAGCTCAGCCCACGCTTCGGCGTTGTCTGGCAGGCAACCTCGACCACGACGGTGCACGCCGGCTATGCCCGTTACTTCACGCCGCCCGCGACTGCGCTGATTTCGAGTGAAGACATCGCGTTGTTTGATGGCACCACCAACGCGGTGAAGAACTACGGCAACAATACGCCGCTGCCCGAACGCTCCAACTACTACGACGTGGGTGTGTCGCAGAAGGTCGGCGATCACCTGACGCTGGGTCTGGATACCTATTTCCGCCAAGTCACCGATCTTCAGGACGAGGGGCAGTTCGGCGCCGCGCTGATCTATTCGACCTTCAACTACGAATACGGCCGCGTCAAGGGCGCGGAGTTCACCGCCAGCTATCAGAACGGGCCGTGGAACGCCTACTTCAACCTTGCCTTCAACCGCGCGATGGGCGAGCGTGTCGTCACCAGCCAGTACAACTTCGATCCGGACGATCTGGCGTACATCTACTACCACTTCATCCACCTCGACCACGACCAGAAGCTGACCTCGTCGGCGGGCGTCAACTACACCTTCGGAGACGGCACCGGGCTGGGTGCCGACTTCCTGTACGGCTCCGGCTTGCGCCGGGATGGTCTGACTCCCAACGGACTGTCGATGCCTGCCTACGGACAGCTCAACCTCGGCATATCGCATGATTTCGCCTTCGTCACAACCGGCAAGTTGCACACCCAACTGGCGTTGATCAACGCGCTGGATCGCGTGTACGAACTGCGGGACGGAACGGGCATCGGCGTCGGCGCACCGCAATTCGGGCCGCGCCGCGGCGTGTATCTGACCGTGAGCAAGGATCTCTGACGTGACGCCGCATCCGACTCTGACCGGGGAAGTGGAGTCCTGCGCACGCGCGACGCCGAAGCTCGTTTCTCATGGACTCCCGACCCGAAAATTGACCGCCGCTTTCAGCGGTAACCGCAATCGCGCGATTGCGCCGCGTGCGGCGTCTCGTGCAGTCAAGGTTGCGTCGCCGCCGTGTGCTTCTGCAATCTGTCGCGCCAGCGCCAAGCCGATGCCCGAACCGCCCGGCTTGGTGGTGAAAAACGGCACGAACAGATTGTCGCTCGATGGCGGTCCCGGGCCGTCGTCCTCCACCTCGATCACTACTCCCACGGCTTCGCGTTGCCAGCGCACACGTACCCCGCCTCCTGTCGGCAGCGCGGCCTCGACTGCGTTGCACAGCAGATTGATCAGTGCCTGCTCGAGTTGGTCCGGATCGGCCAGTACTGTCAGCGGTCCACCGCCCTCGACTTCCACGGGCAGGCGTTGTTCCAGCCGCGCGACGCGCGCCAACAACGCCGGCAATTCGACGGCGCGCGGTTGCGGTGGCGGCAGTTTCAGAAGTTTCTCGTAGCTGGAAAGAAATCGCCCCAACGCTTCCGCACGATGCTTGATGACACCCAACCCGGTGGCGAAGTCGTCGCGCCAGTCGCCCGGCAACGGCTCGCGCGCAGCCAGTGTCGCAAGAGTGCCCGCCATCGACTGGATCGGTGCGAGCGAATTGTTGACCTCATGGCCGATCACACGCAGCAGCCGTTGCCACGCCTGGCGCTCCTCGTCGCGCAGCACGCGGCCGACATCGTTGATGACGAGCAGCTCGGCCGCCTGACCACCGCTCCGGAGCGCCGCACGGCGGACGTCGAAACGCCCGCTGCGGTGCGGAAACGTCCACGCCGTAACCTGCGATGGGGGGCCCTCCAGCAATTCCGCCAACCGCAACTGGGTGGCGGTTTGGCCGAAGAAAGGGCCATACGGCGTTTCCAGCAGGTGGCGTGCGGCCGGGTTCAGCAGGCGCAATCTCTGTCCCGCACCGAATACG
Organism: Rhodanobacteraceae bacterium; assembly: GCA_050738055.1. Lineage (GTDB taxonomy): Bacteria > Pseudomonadota > Gammaproteobacteria > Xanthomonadales > Rhodanobacteraceae > 66-474. The sequence continues at coordinate 1,011 of JBOHYT010000306.1, read as the reverse complement.
AGCACGGCGCTATCCAGTGCCGCCAGGGTCTTGCGGAGCAAATGGGTGGATTCTTCGAACTCCAGCCGTTCGCTTTTCAGCCGCGAGGCCAGCGCGTTGACATCGTAGACCGTGTCACCCAGCACTCCGCCGGCAGCACCACGCAGGTTGTAGTCTCCTTCACGCAACGCTTCCAGCAGTCCGGACAGCGTGTTGATCGGGTACACGACTCGACGGTAGTGCCAACCTGTCAACCACAGTGTGACCACCGCCGCGGCAGCCACCAGCGCCCCGCGCGACACGACGTCGGTCAAGCCGAACTGCAGCAACACGGCGACGAGCAGCCACGCAGGCACCGTCACCAGCAGGCCGCCCATCCATACCCGCCGTTCGAAACTCGGCATGCTCACGGTGCGTGGTGTGGACGTTTCAGTCGACATCGGTTGCGGCTTCATTCAAACCATGCTTGTCGAGCCGCCGGTACAACGACTGGCGGGTAATGCCCAGATCATCCGCGGCCAGTTGCAGATTGCCGTCGTGGCGCGCGACGGCGCGTTTCACCAGCAGTGCCTCGGCCCGGTCCAGTGTCATGCCCGACAGGTTCGGCTCGACCGGATCGACGGTATCGCCAAAAGCGAGTGCAGCGCCGCTGACTTCAGCATGCTCGGCCAGCAGCGCCACGCGTTCCATCAAGTGCTGCAATTCACGGACATTGCCCGGCCAATGCCAGTGCATCAGCGCGTGCTCGGCCGATGCCGCAAGATGAAACCCGCTGCGCCCATGGTGCGCTGCACTGCGCGCAAGGAATGCACGCGCCATTGGCAGGATGTCCTCGCTACGTTCGCGTAGTGGTGGCAGGCGTATTTCCAGCGTGTTCAAGCGGTACAGCAGGTCCTTGCGGAAGCGGCCTGCCGCGACTTCGGCGGCAAGATCGGCATTGGTCGCCGATATCAGCCGTACGTCCACGCTCTGCGTGCGTGAGGAACCGAGCCGTTCGAACTCGCCGTCCTCCAGCGCACGCAGCAGTTTCGG